>NZ_JBHIMS010000048.1:0-3325 GCF_042194285.1 Bartonella sp. MM97QHHN
ATAAATAGGATAATTACGATTTATAGACTGTTATGAAAACATCTCAATAGAAACTGATAATTATAGAGATGAGCAAAATCCCTTTTAATAAACTTTTGTCATTTTTGTCAGTTCTTTTTAGAACCTATATCATTTTTTTTAAATGAGAGAAAATTAAAATCATTATATTTCAATAAGTTAAGTTTTATCAATTTTTCAAAATACAACTTATTAAAACAGCCATAACAAATAAATACAACTGTAAATATATATTTGTCAGTTTATGTCAGTACATTGAATCGACAAAAGTGATCATTTAGTGAATGATTAAAACATGTCTTATGAAAAGCATATAATCTTTTAAAGCCTTTCAAAAGAAAGGGATTATAATCATAATAAATGCTATCAAGACCATTATGGTTATGAGTTTTGGAGGTGCTTTTTACGCCCCCCTTTACATATTTTTCAATAAAAAATAAAAGTCATTATATTTCAATATGTTATTTTTTATCAATTTTTCAAAAAACAACCTATATCAATAGTACAACCTATAAATTCAACTAATGCTCTATGTTTTGTAAGGGTTTGGGGGGGTAGAAACATTCAAAACCTATAAGTAATATAAGAAAATGAATATACATAACCCTCTTTAAATAAAGCTTCTGATAACAATAAAGCACTCATTTTAGATTACGGTTTAATCTTTTAAAGGCAATCCAAATAAGAGTATCTAAAAGTGCAAGTTTCTTCTTTTTAGAATAACGCATACAAACACTCCTTTTAAAGATTGTATCTAATCAACTTAACAAAAGAGGTATAGATTATGGTTATAAGCTCTATACCCCTTATGCGTTTATCATACCCATTATGTGAGCATGCTTTATAAGTTATTCAGTTTCTTTTAATACCAAATTTGGTAAGTTCTTAACGATTTTCATGGTTTCTAAACTTACGGTAATAACCCTCTGAAATAACTCTAGAGGGTAGGCAGGGTTGCCAACGGTTTCAACAGCATAGCGATTGGCATCATTCACAATGCCACTATTTTTATCAGTCTTGACACATTGACGTTCCATAACCCATTCAAGAGCGGGTTTACCATTAACGATATACTCATAAGCTTCAAGAGGAATATCTGTCATGATGATATTGCTATTATAAAAAACAGTCGATTTATCCTTTTCCTTACTATTCCCAGAAAATTTCATTTCAGTCACGTAATAGAATTTTTCGGGATTAGAGATCTCTGTTTGTTTTGGATTACCCTTTTTAAAGGTCACTGGATAAGGCTCTACAGTTTCATAATTCACGTGCAAATGACCGAGTTCACGCCCTGCTGTTACGAACTTCCAAAAGTCATCAGCACTCTTTACACACGGGATACGAGGCAGTTCTTTAGAGAGGTTATCAGCATAACGAGAGCGATAATCTTCCGAATGAAGTAGACCGTAAACATAATAGAATAGATCATCCTTAGTAATTTTTTCATTAGGATAAGCAGCTTTAAAATGTGCTAATCCTTCATCCGTAATGGCATCATGCCTCTGTAAACCAACTGTTTTACTTTCTTCTGTAGAATCCGTAAATAAATGGGATTGTTTCTCTCTTTTACTTTTTGGGACCGTACTATCTTCATAAATATAGCGTGGAAAGCATTGTCCATTTTCTATCACCTGAACATCGGGCAGAGCCGTAGTCATAAGCACAGAAAAGCCTCCCATTGCTCCTATGCCTGTAACTTGTATGATTTTATTTTCAACCGCTTTCTCCATTGGGAATATACGCGGCGTTTGGTAAACTCTCTCATTGAAAGTACGATTATAATAAAGCCACTGTCGTGTAAAAGGGCGATATAAACTTTGCATGAGGCATGCATCTTCGAATTTAAGAATTTTTCCTCTTACCAATTCTTGTTTAACATTATGGCTCCAGCTAATCTTGCTCTCATCTGCATTGATGAAATTGTTTACAGCATTTGCACGTATTTTATGATCAGCATGTGGATAGGCATCATTAAAACGTTCTACTTCGCTATTATAGAAAGTAATCATATTATGCATATTATTTTCTAAAATCTTATAGCTTGAGTTATATGCCCAAGCATCACGGTTTGTTTTTAGACCACAGGAATAAATTTTAAAGAGCTTTTTATCATGTCCTTTTTTAACACCTATAGCTAAAAATTTTTTAAAACTGTCATCACGTTGCTTTATCCAATCCCCATGCTTATCCGGTGTAATTATTTGCCAACCTTGTTTACTCCGTGTAATACCATCAATGCTTCCAAGGGATTCAATCATTGTAAGCTTTTCTTGCCTCGTGAGATAGTCTCCAATATTACGAAAATATATCTTACCACGCTGTTGTGCATTTGGATTTTTTACGAGAATGGAAATCGCTATAGGGGCTCGAGATCCAGAACCAAAAATTTTACCACCTTCTTTTCGAGAAAGTTCTCCAGAAGTTCGTTGGTTACCCCGTAAATGGAAAATATAAAGGCTGCTAAATTCCTCAACGAGGCACTTTCGTAGACTGTCCGTAGAACTNCTCAACGAGGCACTTTCGTAGACTGTCCGTAGAACTTCCATTAATAAAACCGGCATTTGTGACAAATCCGATTATCCCAGCATTATCAATACGGTCACTTGCCCAGCGAATAGCACGAATATAGCTATCATAAATTGCTTGCATATTGGTTGCTTTTGAATGAGCAGCATAAGTTTCACTAATACGTTTATCTAAAATCGGATAGGGTGTGTTTTTTGCATTATCATTTTCGTTTTTTTGCTTTGTTGAATAAGGAGGATTGCCAAAGATCACTTCAATATTGAGGTTTTTCTGAAGTTCTAAATATTCACTGTTTTCCTCTAGTAAACCTCTCATCAGATCTTGTTTTTCAAGCATCCGGAATGTATCGGTTAAACCAATATGTTTGAAAGGGATATAATTTCCTTTCATAAGACCATGATAGGTTGCTTCAATATTAATGGCTGCTATGTAATAGGCTAAGAGAACAATCTCATTGGCATGGATATCATAACGGTATTTATATTCCATATCCTCTGGTTTTATGAGATTTGATTGTAAAAGCCTTGTGATAAAGGTCCCCGTTCCAGTGAAAGGGTCAAGAATAGACACTCCACGTGACCCTAAGCTTTTTCCAAATTCATTACGCAACACATCATCAACAGAATGAATGATAAAATCCACAACTTCAACGGGGGTATAAACAATGCCAAGCCTATCCGTGGTTTTCTTAAACGCCTTGGTAAAAAAATCTTCGTAAAGTTTGATAATAAGATTTTGTCTTGCCTGTGGTTCGGTAATGCCAGAGGCACGGAACTTT
>NZ_JBHIMS010000049.1:0-1243 GCF_042194285.1 Bartonella sp. MM97QHHN
CTTTGTGTCTTTGTTGACAAAAGCATCAGCCCGTTCAACGCGGTCTCCTTCTTGTGCCACAAGGCGCCCCAAGCGGTCATGACGCCCCCTGATGATGGTTTGAACTTCATTCAGTTCACCACTTTGAATAAAGGGACGCGTGCCATAAAACACCACGCTTTGTTGTTCCTCTTTGCCGCGAGATCTGTCAATTGCAAAGGGTAAACCACTTTCATGCTTCATATTAAAACCTCAATAAAATCTTGAATTGTTCGCGAACATCGGCACGCAAAGGAATATTGANTTTGCCGCGAGATCTGTCAATTGCAAAGGGTAAACCACTTTCATGCTTCATATTAAAACCTCAATAAAATCTTGAATTGTTCGCGAACATCGGCACGCAAAGGAATAGTGACAGGCGTTTTGAGTATCTCTACACCACCACGCAGTTCATGAGCTTCAAGCCAAAGTTTGCCAGGAGGGGTTTGTTGTGCAAGAGAGCCATGAACGAGAAGGGAAACAGAGGCGGCTTGTTTGTCCTCAACATCTTCAAAATCTGTGCGGGCTGCAAGAAACAACAGAGTCCCGGTTGTAGAAGGGTTAAATTTGTTTCCACAATGGCTGTACACACCATCCAAAGCCTGTTCGACAGGTGCTACAGCATAGCATCTGCGATACCCAATCAGAGTATTGTTTGCGTCTCTTAAAGCCAAATAAAGGGGACGATTTTGGAACCACTCTGCCATGAGTATATCGCGTTCATGTTTTTTGACCGATACAAGATATTGATTTATAATCATAATCTAGCGTTATTCATATTGAATGAGAACCCTGAATAACGTAAGATTCTCTCATCTTAAATCTGTGTATCTTGAATCAATCAAAATCACTTGCTTGCACGTCACAAGCGGGGCTGACGTGTGGGTAAAAACTATAGCAGAAAGGAGTAAAAATGGTTCTTATGAATCGTCTTAATGCAAGGGCTGTCTCAACATTGGGAGCTGGCAAATATAATGATGGTGCCGGCTTGCTTCTCCATAAGCGTAAAGATGGTGGTGCTCAATGGCTTTATCGTTATACCATTCATGGTCGGCGCCGTGAAATGGGCTTGGGTGCCTTGCGAGATGTTTCTTTAAAACAAGCCCGTGAATTGGCAACAGGATGGCGGGCTGTTTTACGTGAAGGGCGTGACCCTATTAAAGAACGTGAAAAACAAAAGCGTGAGGCAATAAGCAATCTCCATTACTTAAAAGATATTGCACTA
>NZ_JBHIMS010000032.1:0-56941 GCF_042194285.1 Bartonella sp. MM97QHHN
GAGGTCTTCCCATGATCAACGTGACCAATCGTACCAATATTAACATGCGGTTTTGTTCGTTCAAACTTGCTCTTCGCCATTGCTATTAATCTCTTGTTTTATTCCCTAATTTTTATTAGCACCTAGGGACAGTTCTGCAAAACTTAAGTCTGACCAGACTGTAAACAGCCCAATCACCACAACTCTTAGACGGAAAACCCCACCAAATCTATAAATGGAATATCCTCCATCATACCTATTTGCCCAATCATCAACAACCATTTGGAGCGGGTAGCGGGAATCGAACCCGCATATTCAGCTTGGAAGGCTGCTGCTCTACCATTGAGCTATACCCGCATGACCCACGTACTAACTCTCCTTCGATGAATGGTGGAGGGGGTTGGATTCGAACCAACGTAGCATACGCAACGGATTTACAGTCCGCCCCCTTTAACCACTCGGGCACCCCTCCATTACACCGATAAAGTCGCGCAATGAGACATCACGACAACCATCTTGAATACCCATTCAATTCAATCTGATTGCGAAGTGGTTATGACGATTACTATTGTATCTGTCAACAGAATAAATACAATTCTGTACAAATTTCCTGCTCATAATTTTAAATTATAGATTTTTTCTCTCTATTTTTCTTATTAACACGTTATAAAGAAGCTATGAAAGAAAAAACATCACAAAATTCTCATTATGCTCGTTTGCGTCGCCGATATCGCGATACAAAAGGCTCTCCTTCTCGATCTTTTACACACCCAAAGAAGAAAGCTGCTTCTTTACAGCAAGAGATCATCCATCTTTATGGCATTCATTCTGTTCAGGCTGCTTTAGAAAACCCAAAAAGAATTTTAAAATGTCTTTACGTTACACAAAATGCCTTAAAACGATTAAATATATCCGAATCAGATTATCCTTGCTCTGTTACATTATGCACCCCCAAATATCTTGATTCGCTTGTTGGAAATGAGGCTGTTCATCAAGGTATTGTTTTGGAAACTCTCCCCCTCAAACCATGCAAACTGTCGGAACTAACCAATACTGATCTGGTCATTGTCATGGATCAAATTACCGATCCACATAATGTTGGTGCTATTATGCGCTCTGCAGTTGCATTGAAAGCTAAAGCACTTATTACAACTTGCCGTCACTCTCCCCACGAAAGCGGTGTTCTTGCGAAAGCGGCATCTGGAGCTCTGGAAATGATTCATTATATTACCGTACGAAACCTTGCTGAAGCTCTTCAAGAACTTCATCAAACAGGTTTTACAAGCTTTGGTCTCGATTCAGAAGGTGACCAACCTCTAGAAACAGCATTAACAGGGAATAAAATTGCTCTTGTTTTAGGAGCAGAAGGTAAAGGTTTACGTAAAAAAACACGCGAAACCGTTTGCGCTTTAACACGCCTTGACATGCCTGGAAATATTAAATCATTAAATGTTTCAAATGCAGCAACAATAGCTCTTTATGTGGCACATCAATATCTTAGATTCTAGTTTTTAATTTTTTGTGAAACATCAAAAAAACCAACCAACAAAAAACCCGCAAAAAACCCGCCAATATGAGCTTCCCATGCTATTGAGATGCCATTTTCTTCAAACAAAATAGAAGAAATACCTATGATCAAATCAGTCGTCAGCCATACACTCATATAAACAAGAACCCCCTTAGAACACAGAGCTTTTTTGACAGATAATAAAGATCCCAAAAGTTTTTCGTTCTGCACATTGACAGCTAGATTACCACTAGGAAAACCGTAACGTGCAATAGCCCCCATCATTCCAGATACGGCACCTGACGCCCCAATAAGTGATATGGTACTTTCTTGATGAAATGTAAAATAAGTCAAAACAGAAATAACTGCCGTTAACACCCAAAAAATTAAAAAACGTAAAACACCAAAATGCCTTGCTAAAGGAGAGCCGAAAACCAAAAGCCAAACCATATTAAGAGCAACATGTTTAAAACTACTATGCATAAATGAATAACTCACCATGGTATAACAAAATGCTACAGGATCCCTCTTAAACAATGCTGGTATAAATGAAAAAAACTCAAGGCTTTCAACATAAACCTGATGAGAAAAAAAATACTGAGAAATGCAATAAAGACAAAAACAAAATGCTATCAAAACAACTATAATAAATGGAACATTCAATAAGGGTTCTTTAGGTTGTTTCGGCAACCGGGAAACATCATTATGTTGGTGACTAGAAACTTTCATTGTATGAAATCTCGTATTTTTTAGAAAATGGGTTATTCTTTATACAAAATAAATATACCATTCCCAGTGATGCAGAATCTTCTCAACGCCTCTTCGAAGCCCTTTTTTAAATTTTCAATAGCTCTACATGAAAACACGTGTATTTTATACAAAAGATTTTAAAAAGCATGGATATCAAGAATATGATTTACAAACTTAGTGGTATCCTGCTTACTTAAATGTGAAGTTACCATGCAATATACAAGAACTTACGAATAGACAAACTCACTTATGAGGTGGTGTATAATAAAAATATATAAACATTATTTTCTTACTAGAAATATATTGATTATTGCATTTTTTAACCAAGCTATACTTCGATTGATAAACTTTAAAGAATCTTAAATCTCAATTTTTCCATTAATATGTCCTGCATTACTTCTACGCTTTGAACGAAAAACGACATCTCTATGAGAAAAAATACCAATACAGCGTTCTCTAGATATACTAATTGGTGTTTCATGATGAATTACTTACTTGATAGTCTGTTTCCTTCATACATGCAAAAGCGTCAGTTCATCTCTTTAACAAATATAAACAAGCCTTTCATTTCAACCTTTAACAGATATAATTCAAGAACTGTCTCTTATGAAACACTGAAAAAATATGTTGATTCTAATGATGCATCTTTGAATTTAAACAGTTCATGACAGAATTTTTTATTCCTTTCTTAGACAGTCTTATTGATACATCCGCCACTTGTAACGTGCAAGAGAATAGTCCGGATTAATTTAATATAAAAAATTTAAATGAGGCAATCATAGGAATTTGAACCTTCCTATTAAGTTGCAAAATGATAAAGGACCATTATAAACCAATGAATTATAAATAGATAACACACTAATTATTGAAGAGGACGATCTTGAGAATTCTGTTTGCAATCCTTTAACCACACATCATAAATAGGATGCTCAACAGCGTTCAAACCAGGACTATCTGCAAACATCCATCCTGTAAAAATACGCCGTATTTTTTTATCTAATGTTACTTCATTGACTTCAATAAAACCAGTTGTACGCGTGGGTTCATCTTTAGAGCTCGTATAACACGCACGTGGTGTTACCTGTAATGCGCCGTACTGATAAATTTTACCAAGAGTAACTTCAAAACGTGTGGTCCGTCCCGTGATTTTGTCAAGACCTGCAAAAACAGCAATTCCATTGCTAATACGCTCAGCCCGCACCCCATTATTTAAGGATAAAAACACTAAAATTCCCATAAAAAAAATATATATAAAATGCCTCACCCCTAACAATAAAAAAAATCTCATCATATCAAAATCAATCGCACCTTAAAAAATAATTCTTTTCATAACATAGAGTCAAATAAGACAAAAATACACACGCACATTAAAACATGTTATTTTTTAGGTGACCACGCATCATAATCTTCATGCACACAAGAACGCTCTCCATTGGAGGTGATAGCCCCCTTTGGTCGATAGCTCTCACTTGTTCCTGTCATATTTGCAACATGAGGCTTTTCCCATTCATAAGGATGATAATCCTCTTGTGTTGGTGGACACTCACAGCGATGATGAATCCAGCCGTGCCAACCTGGTGGAATAGTAGAGGCCTCAGAATAGTCTTTATAGATAACCCAACGGTGCGGATAACCATCCTTATGAAGTCCTCCTTCATAATATATATTTCCAAATTGATCTTCCCCTATCCGCTTACCTTTGCGCCATGTGAAAAAACGCGTACCAATGGTATTGCCATTCCACCATGTGAAGATTTGCTTAAAAAAACGAGCCATCTGCTATTCCATTCATTTAGTGCGTTCATGAAATTAATCGTTGGAATAAAATTATTAACGATTGAAATTAGCGAAAAAGTTACTAGTAAATTCAACTACAATTCCAATTGATAGGTTAACGTGCTATCCTTTAATTTCAAGAAGATATCATATGTATGGCTTCTTCTCCACCCCATAAAATTTAATCTATGCCAAGTTTCATCTTAACCAATTCATTAACAGCTTGGGGATTTGCCTTACCACCTGTTGCTTTCATTACCTGTCCAACAAACCAACCAGCTAAAGCAGGTTTGTGCTTTGCTTGCGCAACTTTATCAGAATTATTGGCAACGATCTCATCAACAGCTCTTTCAATAGCCTTTGTATCCGTTACCTGCTTCATATTTCGTTCTTCTACAATTTGGCGTGCATCTCCCCCCTCATTCCAAATAATCTCAAAAAGATCTTTGGCAATTTTTCCAGAAATAACTCCTTCTTTTATAAGATCAATAATGCTTCCCAATTGATTTGGCGATACTGGTGACTCTTCAATCTCACGATTATCTTTATTTAAAGCCCCTAAAAGGTCGTTAATCACCCAATTGGCAACTATTTTTCCATCACGCCCACGCGCTACTTCTTCAAAATAATCAGCAATAGCCTTTTCTGTCACAAGAATGGAAGCATCATACACTGTCAATCCCATTTCCTTAACAAAACGTGCTTTTATAGCGTCAGGCAACTCTGGTAAGTCTGCTGCCAAAGCATCCACAAATGCTTGATCAAATTCTAACGGTAAAAGATCAGGATCAGGAAAATAACGATAGTCATGCGCTTCTTCCTTTGAGCGCATAGAGCGCGTTTCACCTTTAGCGGCATCAAAAAGCCGAGTCTCTTGATCTATGACGCCTCCATCTTCTAAAATTGCAATCTGACGACGCGCTTCATATTCAATTGCTTGACCAATAAAGCGAATAGAATTAACGTTTTTAATTTCACAGCGCGTTCCAAAATCTTCACCAGGACGACGAACAGATACATTGACATCTGCACGCATAGAACCTTCATCCATATTGCCATCGCAAGTGCCCAAATAACGAACAATCGTACGCAATTTTGTCATATAGGCTTTGGCTTCATCTGATGAGCGCATATCAGGCTTGGAAACAATTTCCATAAGAGCAACACCAGAACGATTCAGATCTACAAAAGACATTGTTGGATGTTGATCGTGCATCGATTTTCCAGCATCCTGTTCAAGATGCAACCTCTCAATTCCCACTTCAATATCCTCAAATTGTCCATTCGAATCTGGACCAACAGATATAATAATCTTTCCCTCTCCTACAATGGGATAGCGAAATTGAGAAATCTGATACCCCTGCGGTAAATCTGGATAAAAATAGTTTTTGCGATCAAAAACAGATTTTAAATTAATATGCGCCTTTAATCCTAACCCCATTCGAACCGCTTGACGAACACATTCTTGATTAAGAACAGGCAACATACCTGGCATGGCTGCATCAATAAGTGATACATGATTGTTCGGCTCTGCACCAAATTTGGTTGATGCTCCTGAAAAAAGTTTCGAATTTGATATGATTTGCGCATGAACTTCCATGCCAATGATGACTTCCCAATCACCTGTAACTCCAGAAATAAAACGCTTAGAATCAGGAGTACGCGTATCAATGATGCTCATTGCCAATCCACTACCAATATTTTAAAATTCACTCATGGCTTATCTAAAACCATTCTCTCAGTGCAATCCTAGGATATAAATCTTACAACACAAGCCCGATTTTATCGGGCTTGTGTTGTTTGCATAAATATTAAGCTTTTTTAGGAGCCTTTTTCTTAGCTGGTTTTTTCTCTGTAGACGTTTCTTTCACTGCAGACTTTTTCTTTGCCGGCTTTTCTTCAGGGACATCTGATTCGTCATATTCTTTCATCAACTCTTCAACCGTCACTTCTTTATCTGTGACTTTTATCTGTGCTAATAAATGATCAATGACCTTTTCTTCAAAAATCGGAGCACGTAGATTTTCAATAGCTTCCGGAGTCTTACGGAAAAAATCCATAATCTCTTTCTCTTGTCCAGGATACTGGCGAACCTGATCAAAAACGGCTGCTTTTAGCTCATCTTCACTAACTTTAACACCAACCTTCATTCCAATTTCAGAAAGCACCAAACCAAGACGAACACGACGCTGCGCAAGGACACGATATTCCTCCCGTGCCTTTTCTTCTGTAATACCTTCATCTTCAAAACTGCGCCCAGCCTTTTTCAAATCATCATTAACCTGAGCCCATATATTGTTAAACTCAACCTCTAAAAGTTCTTCAGGAATCTCAAAATTATAATCAGCATCTAAAGCATCAAGAATTTGACGCTTAACTTTTTGACGTGTCACTGAACCATATTGGCTTTCAATCTGCCCACGAACGACCTCACGTAAGCGATCTAGAGACTCTAAACCAACTTTTTGCGCTGCTTCATCATCAATTTTTAATTCATCTGGTTTAAAGACAGCTTTGACAGTAATGTCAAACTCTGCTTCCCGTCCCGCCAAATGTGCCGCACTGTAATTATCAGGAAATTTAACAAAAATCGTTTTTACATCCCCAGCTTTCACACCAACCAATTGCTCTTCAAAACCAGGAATAAATTGTTTTGACCCAAGAATCAGTTGTGCATCACTATCTGCCCCGCCTTCAAATGGAATGCCTTCAAGCTTACCTTGATAATCTATAGTAATACGATCACCTTCTTCAGAATTCCCCTCTTTTAGGGAATAATTACGCGTAGAAGAAAGGACGCGATTGACTTGATCATCAATATCCTGTTCAGGAATAGTTGCAATTTCACGGATAACCTTAATATGTTCAAAATCTTTAATGTCAATTTTTGGTAAAACTTCATACTTTAAACTAAAAGTAAAATCAGCTTTGCCATCTAGAATTTTTTCATCTTCATCTATATCAATTTTTGGCTGCATCGCTGCACGTTCATTGCGGTCTGCTAAAATAGAACGGGGTGCATCACTGAGTATCTCATTGAGAATCTCAGCCATAAAGGATTTACCATACATTTTTCGCAAATGCCCACTAGGCACTTTACCGGGACGAAAACCATTAAGCTTGATTTTTCCCTTGGTATCATCCAATCGTTCATTCAACTTTTCTTCTAAATCTTTCGCTGGAACCACGATCTTAATTTCGCGCTTCAGTCCTTCATTAAGCGTCTCGGTAACCTGCATTAAACACCTTCATTTTTCTAAGGAGAGGGATCAACCCACTCTAATAATCATTACATTCTAACACTTCGAGTGTTACATTTACCATGAAGCGGAATTTCAGACACGTAGAAATCCGTAGCACTTAAGGGATTGCTTTGGTGCGGATGGAGGGACTCGAACCCCCACGGTCTCCCGCCAGAACCTAAATCTGGTGCGTCTACCAATTTCGCCACATCCGCTCAAACTTACAAGCTAATAACCTTATACAAGCGGCGTTTCTATACCATTAATTACAGAAAAAAAGCAAACAAATATATAAAAAAAACAAAATCTATGCTTTTCATACATAACTGCTTACGCTAAAAGTCAATTATGTTAAAGACATTTGATATCCCAATTCATATCATCGGTGGCGGTCTTGCGGGGTGTGAAGCAAGCTGGCAAATCGCTCAGTCAGGAATTTCTGTTGTTTTGCATGAAATGCGACCCGAAAAAAAATCAGATGCCCATAAAACCGATAAATTGGCAGAACTGGTTTGTTCAAATTCGTTTCGTTGCGATGATTCATTAACCAATGCCGTAGGGCTTTTACATGCTGAAATGCGATTAGCAAAATCGTTAATTATGAAAGCTGCTGATGCCAACAAAGTTCCCGCAGGTAGTGCTCTTGCTGTTGACCGTGATGGATTTTCAAAAACCGTTACGACAGCACTTGAAAATCACCCTCTTATAACAATCAAACGTGAAGAAGTTCAAGAAATTCCTAAAGCTTGGAAACATGTTGTCATTGCAACAGGACCCCTTACATCGCCTGCACTTGCTCAAAAATTACAAGCAATAACCGGTATAAAAGCTCTTTCTTTTTTTGATGCAATTGCGCCTATTATCCATACCGACAGTATTGATATCAACATTTGTTGGTATCAGTCTCGCTATGATAAAATTGGTCCTGAGGGAACAGGAAAAGATTATCTTAATTGTCCCCTCAACAAAGAACAATATGAAACATTCGTTGAAGAGTTAAAAAATGCTGAAAAAACAGAGTTTCGTGACTTTGAAAAAACGCCCTATTTTGATGGATGCCTCCCCATTGAAATTATGGCTGAGCGCGGACTTGAAACGTTAAGACATGGTCCTATGAAACCTATGGGCTTAACTAATGCCCATAACCCTACAGTTAAACCCTATGCTGTCGTTCAATTACGCCAAGATAATAAACTTGGAACGCTTTATAATATGGTCGGCTTTCAAACAAAACTGAAATATGGTGAACAAATTCGTATTTTTAGAATGATTCCAGGTCTTGAAAAAGCAGAGTTTGCGCGTCTTGGTGGTCTTCACCGCAATACCTACCTCAACTCGCCAATTATTCTTGATCAAACCCTTCGTTTAAAACAAAAAAAACAACTACGCTTTGCAGGGCAAATTACCGGATGTGAAGGTTATGTAGAATCAGCGGCAATAGGGCTTCTTGCTGGACGTTTTGCTGCTGCCGAATATCATCATATTTCCCCTTGCCTACCCCCACAAACTACAGCATTCGGAGCCCTTTTGAATCATATTACAGGGGGACACATCATAGATGAAAAAGCAGAAACACAATCTTTTCAGCCAATGAATATCAATTTCGGACTCTTTCCGCCTATTGCTTCTATTAAACATTCAGGAAAACGCTTACCAAGTAAAGAAAAAAAATTAGTAAAAAAACAAGCCATAACAGCGAGAGCTCTCAATGATTGTACTCAGTGGTTAGCAAATAAAGAATCAAAGAGCTCCTGTTTATAAAAAACATACGATTCGCCTCTCTCCTACTGAATAGATCTTTATGACTCTCGTGAAAAAATCATTCTAAAGCCTTTTAAAGACTGTCTCCCCCAATCAATAAATACTACCCTACGTTTCATCATTTATTCAATTATGTAGATGCTGTAAAATAACTTTTGGCTATAAAAAAACTTTACCGCTATCAACAATTTAATATGATTTAATGACTAAAAACAAAATAATTATATAAATATATTATGAATAATCAAAATAAATAAATGGAAAATACACAAGTAATACTGTACTATCTTTATTAATAGTTTTTATATTACGTAATGTATATTATTTTATAAGAGTAATTTTTCTGTTTTGTAACTTCCTCCCTCAAAATTTGTGATGTTCTCTCATTTTAACTCTTGTATGATGAAGGAAAAATACTTGCTTGCATATCACAAGTGAAATAAAGATATGGAAAAAATATTTGTAGGATAGAGCTGGAGCTATCTCTCCCCTCTCAAATGCCAAGAAAAATCCCAATATTAAAAACCAAATCTGAATATCATAAGATTCTTTCATTTCAGACTCTCTAATAAATCAATAAAAATTATCCTCTTGGTGCGTCACAAGAAAGGTTGGCGTATAAGAGTAAAAGAATAAAACTATCCCTTATGCACTCGTCTCAGATATCTGGGGCTAGTCGCAACATTATAGGAACTGAGAAAAATAGATAGCACGGTGGCACCAACATGTGCTTTTATTAAGCGTAAATGGTGATATATAATAACTTTTATGGACTTTACAGAGTTTTCCGCTTCATATTATTTACGGATCTTGTTTTGAAATAAATACCGTAACACTTCAGCGTAATAAAAGTTAATATTACATTTTATAAGCCATACCCGCGCTCAATTAATACAGTGCAATATTTTATTGAAAAGACTAAAACAATATATTTCCAGCAATACATGAAAATAAAAAGCATCGCAAGGATCTCAAAGTTTTATGTGAAAAACAAGCATAACACATGTGTTAAAAAAAAACCCGCTTATAAATAAATCGGGTTTTTTTAATGTAGCTTAAATTATTTTTTATTAACTGCTTCTTTAAGGCTTTTTCCTGCAGAAAATTTGGGTACAGAACGTGCTGGAATATCGATTTCAGCACCAGTTGAAGGATTACGCCCCTTTGTTGCAGCACGATGAGAAACTTCAAAAGTGCCAAAACCTGGAAGACGAACATCTCCCCCTGAAGCCAAAGCTTCTGTTACAGAAGCCATAAAAGCATCAACAACAGCACCAGCTTGCGCTTTCGAAACACCTGCCTTTTCAGCAACGGAGCTAACGAATTCACTTTTATTCATAAAATATTTCCTTTCCCTATATTACCTGAACATGACTTAATCATGTTATTGGTCAGTTTATTGAAAAGTACAGCAAACAGAAGTCTTATTTTTATCCAAAACATTGTTTTTTTAGCAATAATCACAGTTATTCACGGAATTTTTCACTTTTTCCAACAAAAAACAGAATAATAACCTCAACAACATCTTCTACCACCTAAAAAATGCCGTTATAAATGAGATAAGTGAATCAGTGCGCAATCTGTATTCCTTCACTATCACTGCTCTCTGACCGGATTGGCACAGCCCCTGTAGAGGGTTCTTTCCATTCAATAGTGTCTGGAAAACGAACCAAAGCGTGTTTCAAAACTTCACTCACATGATTTACCGGAATAATTTCCATATTATTTTTGACATCATCAGGAATATCAACCAAATCTTTTGCATTTTCTTCAGGAATAAGTACTTTTTTTATCCCTCCTCGAAGAGCTGCTAAGAGTTTTTCTTTTAATCCACCAATGGGTAAAACGCGTCCACGTAAAGTAATTTCACCAGTCATTGCAATATCTTTATGCACAGCTACTCCTGTAAGGACCGAAACAATTGCTGTCACCATTGCAATCCCAGCCGATGGGCCATCTTTTGGTGTCGCACCCTCTGGAACATGAACATGGATATCGCGTTTTTCAAAAAGTGGAGGTTCAATACCAAAATCAACAGCACGAGAACGTACATAAGATGCTGCCGCTGAAATGGACTCTTTCATAATATCACGTAAATTTCCAGTTACAGTCATCTTCCCTTTGCCGGGCATCATAACTCCTTCAATAGTCAATAACTCTCCACCGACTTCTGTCCACGCAAGACCTGTTACAACACCAACTTGATTTTCTCCTTCAATCTGATTGTAATGATAACGTTTAACACCCAAGAAATCATGAATATTACTTTCTGTAACTTTTACAGATTTTTGATGTGTTTTGAGAATTTTTGTAACGGATTTGCGGGAAATTTTCATGAGTTCACGTTCAAGGTTACGAACGCCTGCCTCACGTGTATAAAACTGAATAATTGACCTTAGTGCGCCATCAGAAATACTGAGTTCTTTTTTAGATAAACAGTGATCTTTTAGTGCCTTTGGTAAAAGATGCTGTTTAACAATTTCCATTTTCTCACATTCAGTATAACCAGCGATACGAATAATTTCCATACGATCCATTAACGGACCTGGAATATTAAGCGTATTGGCAGTTGTGATAAACATGACATCAGAAAGATCATATTCAACTTCCAAATAGTGATCAATGAATGTACCATTTTGTTCAGGATCAAGAACTTCTAATAAAGCGGATGAAGGATCACCACGAAAATCTTGGCCCATTTTATCAATTTCATCAAGCAAGAAAAGCGGATTAGATTTTTTTGCTTTTTTCATAGACTGGATAATTTTCCCAGGCATCGAGCCAATATATGTTCGGCGATGTCCACGAATTTCTGCTTCATCTCGGACACCTCCCAATGAGATACGAACATACTCACGTCCCGTTGCCTTTGCAATAGAGCGCGCTAATGATGTTTTCCCTACACCTGGAGGACCTAACAAACAAATAATGGGACCTTTTATCTTTGACGCGCGACTTTGTACAGCCAAATATTCAATAATTCGCTCCTTAACTTTTTCAAGACCAAAATGTTCATTATTCATGACCTTTTCAGCAAAATCTAAATTGTTTTTAATCTTAGATTTTTTACCCCAAGGCATTGCTAATAACCAATCAAGATAGTTACGTACAACTGTCGCTTCTGCAGACATAGGAGACATATTCCGTAATTTTCTCAATTCTGCTCCAGCTTTTTCCTGTGCTTCCTTGGATAGTTTTGTATTCTTGATACGTTCTTCTAATTCAGAGAGTTCATCTCGGCTATCATCACCTGCTCCTAACTCTTTTTGAATAGCCTTCATCTGCTCATTGAGATAATATTCTCGTTGGTTTTTTTCCATTTGCCGTTTAACATGCGAACGAATACGTTTTTCAACCTGCAAAACAGAAATTTCTCCTTCCATGAAGGACAAAACACGTTCAAGACGGGCCCGCACAGGTAAGAGCTCTAATATTTCCTGTTTTTCTGCCAGTTTAATCATCAAATGAGAAGCAATCGTATCGGCAAGCTTAGAAGGATTATCAAGCTGGCCAATCGCATTCACAACTTCAGGAGAGATTTTTTTATTAAGCTTTACATAGTTTTCAAAATAAGTAATCACTGACCTTGAAAGAGCTTCAATCTCAACATCACTCTCTCTAGGTTCTTCTGTAACAGTTGCAAAAGCCTGATGATAACCTTCACTTAAAGCAAATTGACTAATTTTTGCACGTGCAGTTCCTTCAACCAAAACCTTTACAGTACCATCAGGAAGCTTTAAAAGTTGAAGAATATTAGCAAATGTACCAATATGATAAATATCCTCTGATTTTGGATCGTCATCAGAAGCATTTTTTTGTGTCACCAATAGTATTTGCTTATCAACCGCCATCGTTTCTTCAAGAGCACGAATTGATTTTTCGCGGCCCACAAAAAGTGGAACAATCATATGGGGGAAGACAACAATATCACGAAGAGGTAAAACAGCATAAACCCCATCTCTTACTTCATCTGTCTTTTCATCAATATATTGCATAACTCTCCTTTCTGGAGCCTATGAGCTATCTACAACAATTAGCCCACCTTTAGAAAATCTCAGCTCTTCACTGTACATGAAGTGGTAATTACTCATACATAAATCAAGCATTATAATGATATTATTAGAAACACCTATCAAATACCGTTCACTACCACCTTTTATATTGTGCATCGCACAATGTCATGCTGATACATTTTCTTTATCTTCTGCACGTTCTGAGTAAATATAAAGAGGACGCGCTTTACCATCAACGACATCACTCGAAATAACCACTTTTTGAACGCCTTCAAGAGCCGGTAGCTCAAACATCGTCTCAAGAAGGATCTTCTCCATAATAGAACGTAAACCACGAGCACCAGTTTTACGTTCAATTGCTTTCTTTGCAATAACACGTAAAGCATCTTCATGAAATGCTAACTCAACATTCTCCATTTCAAAAAGACGCTGATATTGCTTTACTAACGCATTTTTAGGTTGGGATAAAATTTGCATGAGGGCGTTAACATCTAAATCCTCTAAGGTAGCGACTATAGGAAGCCGCCCAATAAATTCTGGTATTAAACCAAATTTAATAAGATCTTCAGGCTCTAAATCACGAAAAATTTCACCGACACAACGCTCATCCGGAGCCTTAACAGTCGCAGAAAAACCAATAGAAGTTTTTTCACCACGCCCTGAAATAATCCGTTCTAAACCTGCAAAAGCTCCCCCACAAATGAATAAGATGTTTGTGGTGTCAACCTGAAGAAACTCTTGTTGCGGATGCTTACGTCCACCTTGAGGAGGAACAGAAGCAATCGTTCCTTCCATAATTTTTAATAATGCTTGCTGAACTCCTTCCCCCGAAACATCTCTTGTAATAGAAGGATTGTCTGCTTTACGAGAAATCTTATCAACCTCATCAATATAAACAATACCACGCTGCGCACGTTCAACATTATAATCTGCTGCTTGAAGAAGCTTCAAAATAATATTTTCAACATCTTCTCCCACATAACCCGCTTCAGTCAAAGTGGTCGCATCCGCCATCGTAAAAGGCACATCAATAATACGTGCTAATGTTTGTGCAAGATAAGTTTTACCACAACCCGTTGGACCAACAAGAAGAATATTTGATTTAGCCAACTCAATATCATTGCTTTTAGACTGATGCGCCAACCGTTTATAATGATTATGAACAGCAACAGAAAGAACACGCTTTGCATGCTGCTGACCAATAACATAGTCATCAAGAACTGTTATAATTTCCTGTGGTGTAGGAACACCATCACGCACCTTAACCCCAGAAGACTTATTTTCTTCCCGAATAATATCCATGCAAAGCTCTACACATTCATCACAGATAAATACAGTAGGCCCCGCAATGAGCTTACGCACCTCATGCTGACTCTTGCCGCAGAACGAGCAATAGAGAGTATTTTTTGATTCGTTCCCGCTATTGCTAATTTTGCTCATTTTTCTTTCCTTTCACCACAATATATGAACACTTTGCCTTTTCAAAGGAAGCCTTTCATCATGAAAACTAAAAGACATATAGAAAACCATGCATGTCTCAATACTTTTAGGTGTTTCTCTTATTTTGCGATATTTTTTATAAAACTCTTTGATTTAAAGTAGCTGTTTTTTCTATAAAAATTCTTAATCTTTTTCTTCTTTTTCAGTTTCTGCACGGTATTGTATAACATCATCAACTAAGCCAAACGCTTTGGCTTCTTCTGCTGTCATAAAATGATCGCGATCGAGAGTTCTCTCTATAACCTCATAATCTTGACTCGTATGTTGAACATAAATTTCATTTAAACGCCGTTTCATCTTTATAATATCTTGCGCATGTCGCTCAATATCTGAAGCTTGACCTTGAAAACCACCAGATGGTTGATGCACCATAATACGTGCGTTTGGCAATGTAAAACGATGACCTTTTGCTCCAGCCGTTAACAATAAAGACCCCATAGATGCCGCTTGCCCCATGCAAAGCGTAGAAACAGGAGGGCGAATAAACTGCATAGTATCATAAATAGCCATACCAGATGTTACGACTCCACCTGGAGAATTAATATAAAGACTAATTTCTTTTTTAGGATTTTCCGCTTCCAAGAAAAGCAATTGTGCACAAACAAGCATTGCCATACCATCTTCAACAGGACCATTAATAAAAATAATCCGCTCCTTTAAAAGACGGGAAAAAATATCATAGGCCCGCTCACCACGATTGGTTTGTTCAATAACCATAGGAACAAGGCTTAATGCTGTTTTCATTGGATCACTCATATTTTTACTTTCCGTTCATATAACAACCGCTCTTTACACATTCAATGTTTTTATCCATATGTTAACATTACTCTCTTGTGCAAGCTACAATCAAGAGATTGTATAAGATAGATTAAAATCTCAATAGTTAAAATAGCAATAATAACTCTACCTAAACAAATGATGAACATCCAGAATGCGAGATACCGCCCAATGGTAAAAACTTCCTTCCTGAGGTCTTTTCGTAGTCTTTGTCTTTCTGTGAATATGAAAGCCTATCAAGCGTGAATCTGTAAGCGGCTTTACACCAAAAGCTGGTTCAAAAATACGTTCAGTTTTTCGCCCAGTCCAATAATAAAAAGTTTCCTTTTCCTTTGCTTCATGAAAAAAACCATATCGTTTTGCTAATCGTGAAATACCATCATTGCCAAATATTGTAACGCCAAGATTTCCCGGTAAAATCGGCATTTTTTTCCTCTTTAACCAGAACGGTCTCCAAACACGACGCTTAAACCCAAGCCAATGAGGAATAATTTCTGTGCCAGCCCAATAATCCTCAAATATTTTTATAATAGGGTTATTGGGCGGAAAATAAAGTGCAGAAACGCCTACTCTTGTATTATTTTTCTTGCCAACCAAACCTTATCCGCATCTGGATGAAATTGTTTAACAAGGTAAACATCTGTATCTAACCAAACACCTTGTTGATATTTCATCAGCATAACACGAAAAAAATCCGAGAACTGAACAATTGTACACCCTAGTTTATCATCAGAAAAATCGGGATCAAGGCGATAAATTGCTAAGCGTGGTAAAATTGATTCGGCTTCATGCAGCTCAACACCAGCAGGGAGATTATCTATTTTTTATCATAACTAAAAAGCTTAACGCGCTGTCCAGTTTTAACCATTGAGGACAAACAAAGCCTATCCACCAATCTTAATTGTCCACTATACCAAAAAGTACAAATATCCATAGATAATATATCAAAAATATTCTAAACTTACGCGAAAGAGTTGTTCAACATCACGAACCCTATCAGCAAGAGCAAAAATCACTATTCTATCACCAGACAAAATGCGCGTATCTGCCGAAAGCTGTATTATTGTCTTATTGCGATAAATTGCACCAATTCTCAAACCATCTGATAAATTGAGCTCTGATAATGACTTACCAACCAATGAAGATGTTTGCATCACTTCAGCTTCAATAATTTCTGCTCGGCCATTAAAAACTGAATGAACAGAACGAATACGCCCACGGCGCATTTGTTGCAAAATTCTCGATATTGTAACACTATGGGGATTAAGATATGCATCCACACCAACAGCACGACTAAATTCTTGATAGGCAACATTATTAATCAATACCATATTGGCTTTGCAGCCCAATCTTTTAGCAATAATAGCGCTTAAGAGATTAACCTGATCTTGATTGGTCAATGTAATCATTAAATCGGACTGATCAATTCCCGCATCTTGAAGAATCACTGGATCTAACACGTTACCGTATAAAACTGTTGTTTTTTCAAGCTGATCAGCAATTGTGAGGGCTCTTTCTCTATGCGCTTCTATAATCTTCAATTTTAATTTATGGAAACGCTTTTCAATAGCCTGTGCAACATAAAGGCCAATGTGACCACCCCCTGCAATAATCATGCGGTGGGCATCTTGTTCTTTATGACCAAAAAGCCCAACAGCACGACGCATCTGTTCACGAGAAACAACAAGATAGGTTATATCACCAACGCGTAATTGCGTTTCTGAATGTGCAACCAATAATTCCGCGCCACGTTTAATAGCAGTAACCGTCGTATGAAGATCTGGAAAAAGCTCTGTTAATTGACGCAAAGGTGTATTAATAACTGGACAATCTTCCATGCATTCCAAAGCTAGTGCCACAATATCATCATTACAAAAATAAAGAACATCTATTGCACCAGGTAAAGCAATACGGCGCAAAACCATTTCCCCAACTTCAACTTCTGGCGAAATAACCACATCAATGGGAATATTCTCTCTGGAAAAAAGCGTCTTATAACGTGGTTCTAAATAAGATTGTGAGCGAATACGAGCAATTTTTGTGGGCACATTAAATAATGAATGTGCTACTTGGCAAGCTACCATATTAACTTCATCAAACAAAGTGACAGCAATCAACATATCAGCTTTGTCTGCATCTGCAGCCAAAAGAACTTCAGGCCGTGAACCGTGACCAACAAAACCTCTCACATCCAATGTATCGCGAATCTTTTCAATTAATCTCGTTTCAATATCAATAACAGTAACATCGTGATTTTCAGCAGCAAGACGCTCTGCTATCCCATAACCAACCTGTCCTGCTCCACAAATAATAATACGCATCGCTTTAAGAAACTCCAAGCGCTTTAAGTTTACGGTGCAAAGCTGAACGCTCCATGCCTATAAATTCAGCAGTACGTGATATATTTCCACCCAAACGCCCAATCTGCGCCACTAAATATCTCTTTTCAAATAATTCTCGAGCTTCACGTAACGGCAAATCCATTATACTTTCATCTGAATCCATTTGAAGACGTGGCAAAGAATCACTTACTTCACTGGGAAGAAAGTCCGCTGTTATAGGACCATCACCATCCCGCACAAGAATAAGAAGACGCTCAATATTATTACGTAATTGCCGCACATTACCCGGCCAAGCGTGCGTTTGCAAAATAGCAATCACATCATCACTGATTGCACGCGGTTTAATCCCAACCTGCTGTGATATTGTTTTTACAAAATGATGTACAAGTTCTGGAATATCTTCACGACGCGCTGAAAGGGGCGGAACAACAATAGGAACAACGGAAAGACGGTGAAAAAGATCCTCCCTAAAGCGCCCATCAGAAATGAGGTTTTCAAGATTTTGCGCTGTCGAAGAAATGATACGGACATCCACCTTAACACGTTTTGTGCCGCCAATTCTCTCAAATGTTTGCCCCGTTAAAACTCGAAGAATCTTCCCTTGAGTCTCACGCGGCATGTCAGCAATTTCATCAAGATATAAGATACCGCCATGAGCTTCCTCTAAGGCACCAATTTTACGCTCTCTTCCCTCCATTTCGCTGCCAAACAGCTCTATTTCCATTCTTTCTGGAGTAATCGTTGCAGCATTTATTGTAACAAATGGCCCATTCGAACGCGTTGAGAGCGCATGAATAGTTCGTGCAACAGTCTCTTTTCCTGCCCCTGAAGGACCTGTTATCATGATGCGACTATTGGTTGGTGCTACTTTTTCTATGATTTGACGCAAATTTTTTATAACTGTCGATTTTCCGAGCAACTCTAATGTCTCGTTCGAACGCTTTCGCAATTCTAAAAGCTCACGTTTTAAATTTGAATTTTCAAGTGTTCTCTCTGCAACCAATACAAGTCTATCAGCTTTAAAAGGTTTTTCAATGAAATCATATGCTCCTCGCTTTATAGCGGAAACAGCCGTCTCAATATTACCATGACCAGAGATCATAACGACCGGAAGAGCCGGATATTGTGTTTTAATTTCATCAAGCAGTGCTAAACCATCGAGACGACTACCCTGTAGCCAAATATCCAAAAAAATGAGCTTTGGAATACGCTCACTAATTTGAGCCAATGCTTCATCAGAGTTACAAGCAACACGCGTTTCATAACCTTCATCATCTAAAATACCAGCAACAAGCTCACGAATATCTGCTTCATCATCAACAATCAAGATATCTGATACCATACTATTCCCCTATCTTATGATTTATGGCTTGTATAATATTACCCTGCTTACCCCCATCCGCTGGAAATATCAAACGGATCATCGCACCACGACCTTCATAAAAACTCTCCGGTGCATCATGAAGCTCCATGAAACCACCGTGATCTTCAATAACTTTGCGCACAATAGCTAACCCCAGCCCTGTTCCTTTTTCCCGCGTTGTTATATAGGGTTCTAATAACTTTTGTCTTTGCTCTTTAGGAAGTCCTTTTCCGTTATCAACAACATCCACAACCACCCATTCTTCCTGACGATAAGAACGGATAAGAATATGACCGTGAATATTTTCCTCTCGCATAACTGAATCTATGGATTCGCTCGCGTTTTTGATAACATTGCAAAAAGCCTGTACAATGAGACGGTTATCAAATGCACCCATAAGTGGTAGAGTTCCTAAATCTTGCTCAAAATGAATATCATGTCGCGTCACTTCTATCAAGAAACATGCTTCGCGCAACAATTCTCGTATATCTAAAATATGCATTTTTGGTTTGGGCATACGTGCAAAAGAGGAAAACTCATCAACCATACGCCCAATATCTCCAACCTGCCGAATAATTGTGTCAATACACCGCTCAAAGACCTCTCTATCTTGTGTAATAGCTTTGTTATAACGTTTACGAATGCGTTCAGCGGATAACTGAATAGGTGTAAGAGGATTTTTAATTTCGTGTGCAATACGCCGCGCAATATCCGCCCACGCCGCTGTACGTTGCGCTGCAACAAGGTCTGTAATATCATCAATTGTTAGAACCCAAGATTGCCCTTGTCCATCATCCTCCTCCATCGTAACTTGGACATTACAGACACGCTCTTTTCCTGCAACGTTTAAAGTGACCTGCTCACGATGGTTTTTACGATCCAATGAACGCACAAACTGAAAAACCTGCCAAATTTCAGCGCTTAAAGATAAAAGACTTTTTCCAACAACGTGCTCTGAGCGAATATCAAACATCGCTTCAATAGACCGATTGATAATGGTGATATCACCATTATCATCTATACCTGCTACTCCCGCTGTTACACCCGATAACACAGCTTCAGAAAAACGCCGTCTTTCATCAATTTGATCACGCACTGCAATCAATTCATTACGCCGACTTTTCAATTCACTGACCATGTAATTAAAAGTTTTGGATAATTGCCCAATATCACCATCTTTTGCTCGTACTGGCACGAAAATTTCCATATTTCCAGAAGCAACATCATCGGCAGCACTAATGAGAAGACGAATAGGACGTACTAAGCGATCAGCAACAGCAATAGCAGCCCAAATGGCTGATAAGAATAAACTAAAAAAAAGACACAAATAAAGCATACCAAATGCAATCTGTGTCAGCAGGCGATTTTCATTTAAATCACGATAACGATCTGTATTAACTTCTGTCAAACGCAAAGCAGATAAAACACCTTTATCAACGTCACGCACCAAATATAAAAATGTGTTTGGAATATTGGTAAATTTTAAAATAATACCAAAATAATCATGAACGCCTGGTTGAAAAGAAAAAGGTCTCGCACTGGTTGCACGTTCAATAAGATGGGAAGGAGGAATTGGCAGTTTATCTTCATCACCAAGAGCACTCGATACAAAAATAGCTCCGCTAGAACTTAACAAAAATGCACCACGCAAATTGCGTCCTAGAGCATGACGCGTCAATTGCATCCTATATTCAGCTGGATTACGTTCTAAGAGTTTTTTGTTATCAAGTGCAAATGCCATCGCGTAGGATAAATTTTTTAAATTTTGAAGCATTTCATCTGCATAAGCATTTGCTAAATCAATAGAAGAGCCCACAATTTGCCGCGTTGTTGTATCAAACCATCGATCAAGTCCCAAATTTAGTGCTGGACCCGATACAAGAGCTACAGCAACAGCTGGCATTGTCGCAACAAGTGCAAACAATGAAATAAGGCGCACATGAAGACGCGATCCTGCACGCCTTGAACGCCAAGCACGAATGATCGGTATCATCTCATAAAAAACGATGACAATAAGCCCTAAAACCCAAAAACTATTAATTCCTATAAGAATAAGGGTTACTGTTCTACTGGGAACAACAGGAGTTAATCCAATAAGAATAATAAATGAAACAGAGGCCGTAAGTAAAGCCAATACAATAATTGTAATCCCTAAAAAAATATATACCTTACTTAAACGATACAACTCATCGTTATAAGTATTTTTATCTATGTCTTGAAGATTCGTCACAGATGTTATATTCGTCATGAGCTTACATACCCTTATCCCATTATTCTCATATAACCTTTTGTAGCAAAAATTGACAATACTAATACTACATTTAAAATAGAGCAAATATAGTCAACGAGAAAAAACTTCTACATTTTGCAAAATATCTTTAAAATAGACTGTGTTCGACGATACTTTACGAAGGAAATGAGATGCGATTAACAAAACAAACAAATTATGCTCTTAGAATGCTCATGTATTGTGCAGATAATCAGGGAACTCTCAGTCGTGTTCCAGAAATCGCTAAAGCATATGCCGTTTCAGAGCTTTTTTTATTTAAAATCCTTCAGCTGCTTGTTCAAGCAGGTTTTATACAAACAGTGCGTGGACGCAATGGTGGAGTTAGATTGGCTAAACCCGCAGCAGAGATTTCAGTCGCGGATGTTGTGAAAGTAACAGAAGACAACTTTTCCCTCGCAGAATGCTTCGATACTGCAGAACCAACTTGCCCCTTGTTTGATTTTTGTGGTTTAAATACCGCACTTCAAAAAGCATTAAATGCTTTTTTTGAGGTATTATCCGTGATATCCCTTGCTGATCTACAACAACCATCCTTTCAAAATCATTTTAAAATTAATGACAAAAAAGCAAACTAAGATTATAATACAAGGAGATTAAGTATTTCTATTGCAGCAATAATATTAGCCGCTGGACGGGGTGAAAGAGCAGGATCTCCCCATAAAATTCCAAAACAATATCGGCTTCTAGGACAAAAGCCAATTATTTATCATACCGTGCATTGTTTTTTGCAGCATCCAGCTATCACAACAATTATTCTTGTTATTCATCCAGAAGATCGTCAAATCTGTGAACAAGCTATTGACGATTTTAAAGAGCGCCTTATTATCGTTGAAGGAGGCAATACACGTCAAATCTCTACCTTATATGGACTTCATGCACTCAAAAAATTTGCCCCCCAATATGTGCATATTCATGATGGTGCACGCCCTTTTATCGAAAACAAGCTTCTTAATAACATTCACAACACTATCACGCCTCAAGAAGGTGTTCTTCCTGTTCTGCCCATCTCTGATACCCTTAAACGTATAAATAATCAGCATATTTTAGAAACAATTCCCCGTACCCATCTTTATAGTGCACAAACTCCACAGTGTTTTCCCTTTGAACATATCTTAGCGGCCCATAAACAAGCAAAACAAGCTTGCAAACAAGAATTCACTGACGATTCTGCAATTGCCGAATGGTTTGGAATTCCTATGCGTGCCATTCCTGGGGATCCTAACAACATAAAAATTACATGGCATGAAGATTTTAATACTGCACATTTATATCTCCAAAAGAAAATGCAAATGTTTCCTGATATCCGCACCGGCAATGGTTATGATGTTCACTCTTTCGAGGATGGTGATTTTCTTATTTTATGTGGTATAAAAATCCCTTTTCATAAAAAATTAAATGGACACTCCGATGCGGATGTTGCTCTTCATGCGCTAACAGATGCCCTGCTCGCTACGCGAGGTGCTGGAGATATTGGCACACATTTCCCTCCCTCTGATCCTCAATGGAAAAATGTATCATCAGAAATTTTTCTCCGTCATGCTCTTGATATTATTAAACAAGCAGGTGGACGTATTGCCAATGTTGATATCACAATTATCGCTGAAAATCCTAAAATTGGTCCCTATCGTCATGCCATGACAGAAAATCTTATGACAATACTTTCAATGACACCTGATCGAATCTCTATCAAAGCAACAACAAATGAAAGGCTTGGATTTATTGGTCGTGGTGAAGGAATTGCTGCTCTTGCAACAGCGAGCGTTCTTTATTCAGGAGAACTTCCCCAATGACATATCTTTGTGAAAAACAAGCACATGAAGTCCTTAATACCTTTCGCCAAAAAGGTTTGCTGTTAACAACTGTAGAGTCTTGTACAGGGGGACTCATTGCTGCATGCCTCACAAATATAGCAGGATCATCAGATGTTCTCGATTGTGGATTTGTTGTTTATTCAAATGAATCTAAAACACGCCTTGTTGGCGTTTGTGCTGAACTTATAAAAACCTATGGTGCCGTTTCAAAAGAAGTTGCTCTTGCAATGGCTGAGGGTGGATTAAAACATTCACAAGCTGACATTGCAGTTTCTGTAACAGGAATTGCTGGTCCAGGAGGTGCAAGTCTTGATAAACCTGTAGGACTTGTGCATTGCGCAGTAGCTTATAAAAACCACTCCCCCCTGCACAAAGAAATGCACTTTGCTCATCTTAATCGCAATGCTATCCGCCATGCAACTGTTGAAAATGCTTTTAAAATGATTCTGGAATTGCTTCACTGAATTCCCCATACTAATTTCAAAATTCTTTATTCTCCATCGAGTCTATAATCGTCAACATCTTGAAAAAAATTTATTGTATCACAACTTGAAAATGAACGATCTGACTAGCGTAAAATTATCTCACTTTAGTCCTGTGTAGGTTGAATTAATCAAATTTATTCACTTACACGCCACAAGAGAAAAAACTGTATAAATAAAATGATTAATGAAAGGAAAACTTGTACCTCTCTCTCAAGTGCTAAGAGCTGGTACAACATCTTGAGAGATGGCAAATAAATGATACAGGAGAACTTCTTCATAAGTGTACAGATGTAGATTTTATATACTTTTACGAGAATCTATACTATTTATTATGAGCACTATTATGAAATGGGTATGACGCAAGCATGTTCTATTTGGGCGTTTTGTTTAACGAGTGTGCATCTATTAAAAAAGAGAGAAACAAAAGCATGAAGCTGTGCATCATCTTCATCATTTAAAATGATATTCCCTCAATATGCTTTTGAAAGCTGAATTAAAAACAAATAGTAAAGATGGAAACCGGTTTTCACCTTCACGCTGTTTAAGCAATACGTATTGTTAAAAAATAACAGAATAGACTATGTTACCGTAGAGCTATAAATCTGATGCGCACGCTTCTCAAAAGCCTCGGTAAATTTACGAAACGCAATATCAAACATTGAGCCCATCACTAATCCAAGCGTTTTACTTTTAAATTCATAATCAATAAAAAACTCTACATTACATGCATTGGTATTTTCAATATCATGAAAGGCCCAACGATTTTCAAGATATTTGAATGGACCATCAATATATTTAACTTCTATAAGACTTTTTTCCGGCTGAAGAAATACTTGAGTCGTAAAAGTTTCACGAATAATCTTATAGCCAACGGTCATATCCGCAAGAAGCAATATTTTTTTTCCATATTCTTTTCGAGAACGTATTATTAAAGACTCACACATTGGTAAAAATTCAGGATAACGCTCAATATCTGAAACCAGATCAAACATTTCACTGGCACTATGGGTGATCTGCCGATGTATTGTAAAAATCGGCATAATTATCTCTGTAAGGAAAATTTTTCATCACGCGCTTTTTGCAAAATGGCAAAATCATCTCCAGCATGATGAGATGAACGCGTTAGAGGATTGGAGGACATATGTAAAAATCCTTTTACTTTACCAATCTTGGCAAAAGACTCAAATTCTTCAGGAGGCACAAAACGAACAACTGGATGATGTTTTCGTGTAGGCTGCAAATATTGTCCAATTGTCATAAAGTCAACATCAGCAGCGCGCAAATCATCCATCAATTGCAAAACTTCATTTCGCTCCTCCCCGAGGCCAACCATAATTCCCGATTTTGTAAAAATTGTTGGATCAAGTTCTTTAACACGTTGTAACAAACGAATTGAATGAAAATAACGTGCCCCTGGACGGACCTTCAAATATTTAGAAGGAACTGTTTCTAAGTTATGATTAAAAACATCAGGCTTAGCAGCAACAACAACTTCTAAAGCGCCATCCTTATGACGAAAATCAGGTGTAAGAACTTCAATTGTTGTTTTAGGAGTTTTTTGACGAATCGCATAAATAACTTTTGCAAAATGCTCAGCACCACCATCAGCAAGATCATCACGATCAACAGATGTAATGACAACATGTTTTAATTCCATCCGTGCAACAGCATCAGCGACACGTTCTGGCTCATTATCATCAACGGCAAGTGGAATACCTGTTGCAACGTTACAAAAAGCACAAGCACGCGTACATATTTCACCTAAAATCATAAAGCTAGCATGCCTCTGGCTCCAACATTCGCCAATATTAGGACAACCAGCTTCTTCACATACAGTCACTAACTTATGCGTACGTACAATACCATGTGTTTCCTTATAAATTGGTGATGTTGGCGCTTTTACACGAATCCAATCTGGCTTTTTTTGAACGCTTGTATCAGGACGATGTGCCTTTTCAGGATGACGCAATCGTCTATTTGCAACTCTATCAACAACCGTAACCATTTAAGCCTTTGCCTTATAAATACGAAGTAACAATCAAAAATATAAAATTTTTCATACAATCCAGTCATCAAGCGTTTAAAACTTGACCATAAGCATCCAATACACTTTCTTTCATCATTTCCGATAAGGTCGGATGTGGAAAGACAGTATGCATTAATTCTTCTTCTGTTGTTTCAAGATTCATAGCAATAACAAAACCCTGTATCAATTCTGTTACCTCAGCCCCTACCATATGGGCCCCGAGAAGCTGTCCTGTTTTTTTATCAAAAATCGTTTTTACTAACCCCTGATCTTCACCCAAAGCAATCGCCTTACCATTCGCAGCAAAAGAATAACGACCAATACGTATATCATAACCTGCTTCTTTTGCAGCTGCTTCTGAAAGCCCTACAGAGGCAACCTGTGGTGTACAATATGTACACCCTGGAATTTTTCTTTTATCAAGCGGATGAGCGCTTTTCAAACCTGCAAGATGCTCAATACATATCACACCTTCTTCTTCTGCTTTATGGGCCAACATAGGAGGGCCTGCTACATCACCAATAGCATAAATACCTTCCACCCCCGTCCAACTCCATTCATCAGTTACAATGCAGCCGCGATCGGTTTTTATTCCCAAAGCTTCTAAACCAAGATTCTCAATATTACCTTGCACCCCAACAGCGGAAATCAACCGGTTAACAGTCATTGACTCTATTTTACCTTGAACATCAATATGTACACTTACAGAATCGGAAGATTTTTCAACCTTTGTTACTTTTGCTTGACGAAGAATGCGTAAACCTTTTTTCTCTAACTGTTTACGAGCAAACGTTGAAATTTCAATATCTTCAGCAGGCATGATATGGGGCATCATTTCAACAACAGTTACTATCGCCCCCATATCATGATAAAAAGAAGCAAATTCAATGCCAATAGCCCCAGACCCTATAACCAAAAGCGATTTTGGCATTGCTGGCGGTATCATAGCTTCAAAATAAGTCCAAATGAGTTTTCCATCTGGCTCAATACCAGGAAGGACACGAGGACGTGCGCCCGTTGCAATAATGATATGCTTTGCTTGATAAGTTCCCTCCCCTAACGTCCCTTTAGGGACTGGATTTTGCGGTTGCATAATCGGTTTGGAGGATGAAGAAACCATAATTTCCGCAGGAAGGCTTCCCTTTGCTTCTTTAGTAAGCTTTGCTTCACCCCAGATAATATCAATTTTGTTTTTTTTCATTAAAAAACCAACACCAGCATTTAAACGTGCTGAAACACCCCGTGAACGTGCCACAACATCTTTGATGTTTGCCTCAATTGAACCATTAATTTTTAATCCATAATTTGTCGCATGTTCAGCAAAATGTTTCATTTCCGCTGAACGTAGAAGGGCCTTTGTTGGAATACATCCCCAATTTAAACAGATCCCTCCCAAATGTTCACGTTCAACAATCGCAGTCTTAAAGCCACATTGTGCTGCACGAATTGCGGTTACATATCCGCCTGGACCTGATCCAATCACAATTACATCATAAAGATTTACCACAGTAATTCCTCCATGGATATATATAAAATGGATATGCATTTTTTGAACTTAAGTCTGTAAAACAACATGAGAGAATTATCTTATGTCTTTTGCTTTAAGCTTCACGCAAATGCTTTATCCAAACCAGAAATAGCAATAACATTGCTCTTTAAACTCTTTAAATTTGTTTCTATTCTCTTAACACGCTTTCTCACAATTTACGTGAAGAACTGTTAAACAGTTCAAACCAACATTGCTAATGGATTTTCAATCATCTTCTTAAAAGTCCGCGCGAGCTCTGCTGCTAAAGCACCATCGACAGCACGATGATCCGCAGAAAGCGTAACTGACATAACTGTCGCAACAACTAATGCACCATTTTTAACAACGGCGCGTTGCTCCCCTGCACCAATCGCAAAAATCGTCGCATGCGGTGGATTAAGAATAGCCGAAAAACTTTTTATACCATACATCCCCATATTTGATACAGCCGTTGTTCCACCCTGATATTCTTCCATTTTTAACTTGCCCTCGCGCGCACGCTTTGCAAAATCCTTCATCTCTTTGGAAATAAGTGATAACGGCTTTTCCTCTGCATGGCGAATAATCGGTGTAATTAATCCATTGGGAATAGAAACAGCAACCCCAACATCACAATGTTTATGATGAAGCATCCCGCCTTCAAGCCAAGAAACATTCGCATCAGGAACCGCTTTCAAAGAAAGTGCGACAGCTTTGATCACCATATCATTAACAGAAAGCTTATAAGTAGGCTGAGTTTCTTCCTGCCCCTTAACCATTGGAGCAGCAGCATTCAGTTGTGTACGCAGTGCTAATAGCGCATCAAGTTCACAATCTACCGTTACATAGAAATGTGGGACTCTCTGTTTTGATTCCACCAAACGTGTCGCGATTGTTTTACGCATATTATTATGGGGAGCGAAGCTATATTCATCCTCTTTGAAGAGTTTCAATATCTGTTTGTCCGAAGCACCTGTAGCTATTAGCTCCCCTATCGGTGATGAATAAGACACTTTAGACATATCGCTGCTCACAGCTTTTTCTACATCGCGCTTAATAATACGCCCATGCGGACCACTTCCAGAAATAAGGGATAAATCAAGACCTGCCTGAGATGCTAATCGCCGCGCTAAGGGAGAGGCAAAAAGACGAGCTTCCTTTTTATCTTGCTGTATTAATTGCCCAGTTGATGATTCATGAGACATTTTTATTCCCTTTGAGTCCGTCTGTTTCAGAGAATCTGTCTGTTTGATGCCCTCTGGTTTTTGTCTTGTAGAAGAAGAGATTTCTTCTGTAACTTTTGCAGCTTCAGCTAAATCTTCACCTTCTTCTGCTAAAACAACAATTAAAGCATTTACTTTAACGCCTTGTGTTCCAGCAGGAACAACAATTTTAGCAACCCTACCTTCATCAACGGCTTCGACTTCCATTGTCGCTTTATCTGTCTCAATCTCAGCAATAACATCACCAGAGGAAACCTTATCTCCCTCCTTAATATTCCATTTTGTTAAATTTCCCTCTTCCATCGTAGGGGAAAGCGCTGGCATTGTAATTTTAATGGGCATTATGCTTTCCTCCGTTATGCTCTGTATGTCACAGCCTTAACGGCCTCAATAATTTCAGCAGTATTAGGCAAAGCCAACTTCTCAAGATTAGCGGCATAAGGCATCGGAACATCTTTGCCAGAAATCGTAGCAATTGGCGCATCAAGATAGTCAAAAGCCTGCTGCATAACACGCGTTGCTATTTCAGTTCCCACAGATGACTGAGGAAATCCCTCTTCAATTGTTACCAAACGACCTGTTTTTTTAACTGACGAAAGAATTGTTGGAAAATCCATCGGGCGAATGGTTCGTAAATCAATCAATTCAACATCAATACCAAGTTTTTCAATTTCTGGTAACGCTTGAACAGCATAATGCATCCCAATTCCACATGCAACAATCGTCACATCTTGTCCAGACTTATGAATACGTGCCTTACCAATAGGCAAAAGAAAATCATCCAGTTGAGGAACATCAAATTGATGCCCATACAAAATCTCATTTTCAAGGAAAATAACAGGATTATCATCACGAATAGCAGCTTTCAGCAAACCTTTTGCATCTGCAGCACTATAAGGCATGACAACTTTCAGACCTGGTACATGACTATACCATGCAGCATAACATTGAGAATGTTGAGCACCAACACGGGCAGCCGCGCCATTGGGACCTCGGAAAACCATAGGAGCGGTCATTTGTCCACCAGACATATAACGTGTTTTGGCTGCTGAGTTAATAATTTGGTCCATCGCCTGCATCGCAAAATTAAATGTCATAAACTCAACAATGGGACGTAACCCACCAAAAGCAGCCCCAACAGCCAGCCCAGCAAAGCCGTGCTCTGTAATTGGGGTATCAATAACTCGGCGTTCTCCGAATTCTTCCAACAAACCTTGACTAACCTTATAGGCACCTTGATATTGCGCGACCTCTTCCCCCATGAGAAAAACTTTTTCATCACGCCGCATTTCCTCAGCCAAAGCCTGATTAAGCGCTTCACGTACTGTCATCGTAACCATTTGGGTTCCCGCTGGAATATCAAAATCAGGAGATGTATCAAAAGTAGGAGCAGCCTGCGGAACTGACAAAGGTAGAGAAAGAGGAAATTCCTTAGGTTTTTGTGCTGTATCGGTAGGTTGCAAAATATCCTCAACACGCTCACCTTCTTCTAACAAAACCGCAATAACAGTGTTAACCTTTACACCTTCAGACCCTTCAGGCACAAAAATCTTACCAAGAGTACCTTCATCAACGGCCTCTACTTCCATTGTAGCCTTATCCGTTTCAATTTCAGCAATAACATCGCCAGAGCTAACCTTATCACCTTCTTTCTTGAGCCATTTAGACAGTTTACCTTCTTCCATAGTTGGTGAAAGCGCCGGCATCAAAATATCAATAGACATACTTGCTTCCCTCGCATCAAACTAAAATATCAGTATAGAGCTCAGAAGCATCTGGCTCTTGATCACTTTGTGCAAAATCTACCGCATCAGCAACAATTGCACGGACCTCTTTCTCAATAGATTTTAAATCGTCTTCGCTCGCCCAATTTTTTTTAAGAATCCGACTTTTTACTTGATCAATCGGATCGTGCTCCTCTTTTATTTTTTGGACTTCTTCCTTTGAACGATATTTTGCTGGGTCAGACATGGAATGACCACGATAGCGATAGGTCTGCATATCAAGAATGATCGGTCCTTTACCTGAGCGTGCCCAAGAAATTGCTTCATCAGCAGCTCCTTTTACTGATCGAACATCCATACCATCAACAACAATACCTGGAATTTCAAAAGAAAGACCACGTCGGGAAAAATCAGTTTCTGCAGATGCACGTGAAACTGACGTTCCCATAGCATACTGATTGTTTTCAATAATATAAACAACAGGAAGCTTCCAAAGTGAAGCCATATTAAAACTCTCGTAAACCTGCCCCTGATTTGCAGCACCATCACCAAAATAAACCAATGTCACATTATCTTTACCAAGGTACTGATTCGAAAATGCCAAACCTGAACCAATGGGAACCTGCGCACCAACAATACCATGTCCCCCATAAAAGTTCTTTTCTTTAGAGAACATATGCATCGAGCCACCTTTCCCTTTAGAAAAGCCCCCTTGACGTCCCGTTAATTCTGCCATAACACCACGCGGACTCATCCCAACCGCTAACATATGTCCATGATCACGGTAAGACGTAATAACCTGATCACCTTCTTTTGCCGCTTTCAATGTTCCTATAACAACGGCTTCCTGACCAATATAAAGGTGACAAAATCCCCCTATAAGCCCCATACCATAAAGTTGTCCTGCTTTTTCTTCAAAACGGCGAATTAAAAGCATTTCACGATAAGCATCAATTTCTTCTTCTTTTGTAAAATCTGCTATTGGTGCTTTCTTTGTGGTGCTTGATAATGCAGTGCGCGCCGCCGACGCAGAATTTTTTTTAAGTCGTTCTGCCATATTAAACTCCCTTTTATGATTATTTAGGAATAACCTTTACGAACAAAAGTTACAAGCCTTATCAATCGGCTTAAACAATATCATTGCTGATTGTTGTTTAAATTAAGCGATTTTTCATTTACCTTTAGTATCATTTCAAGGTATTAAGATTGTCAGTTCATTTGACTTAGAGAAGTTCAAGTTCTTTCGGACATACTCATCCAACATATCTTTTTCTATATGCCCGTTGCGTAAAAGAGAAATACGCTTTTCCATGAATATCCGCTCAGCTTCTATTTTATGAAGCTCCTTTTCTAATTCGCTAATATGCTGATTAACTTCACTGCGTGAATACAATCCATACTCACCATGATAAATGTGATAACTGAAATAGCTTAAGACTCCCACCGTCATAAGAGGTAGTACAAAGCGTACTTTGATTGATCGACGTTTCTGCTTTGTCCACATAAAATAGCACAGTCTTTACAGCACAAATTTCTTAATATTTTGCCCAACTATGCATGATTTTGATTAATACCTCATTACCAAATCTACACTAAATAATTTGTTATTTTCAATTTATCCCCCTTAATACAATCAAAGTAAGCTGAATGACCTACTTTTTATATTATAAATATTGGATATCCTCTAATTTGTAGCTTTTTCCTAAAATTTCCTATTAAAATAAAGATAAAATCAACGGTATCCCCTATGCTTGGTGGTTTTTTCCTAACCAATTCCAATCCTCAAATTGATAACGCTTATCATCACCTCCCAAAACGAGATAACCCCCTTGATTTTGAACCATAATTTCACCCTTCATCCTTACCCACGCTCCTTATGTGTTATTCATAAAGAGATTATTTCTAATTTGATAATATGCGGATTAACCTCACGGTGTAAATACAATTTATAGCAGCCGTAATAAACGTGAAATTAGGATAGTTTGGAGCCTCCAATAATCTAATGCTATCCACTGCTATAAGCAGAAAAACAATGCACGCCTTAATTAATTTGCGTCTTTGCTTTACCCGTATAAAATAGCATTGTCTTTTTCAATACTTTTACTTAGCTGTACATGTTTTTTAATATCTCATATTAAATAAATATAGTACAATAATTTTGCATGATGCAACTTAATTATTTATAAAAATAAAAAGCGAACTGAATTACTTTCTCTTTATTATAAAATTTTTAAAAATCTGTAATCTGATTCCCATCTTTATCCGTAAATCTTCCTCCAAGAATGACTATAAAATCAACAACTGCCCAAATTCCGGTAATTATCAATCCAAACAATGATAAAGATAGAACCAGCATTAAAGCACCAGTCCTAACTTTACCAACCATAAAACGATGGACACCAAAGATACCTGCACACCAACAAAGGAGTGCGAACATTATCTTTGAGTTCTCTGTACCTGGTCTCAACAATGGAAAAACAGAACTGACACCCCCCCCTTCACAGACAAAATCAACAGCATTACCAATCCTTGGTGGATTCTTTCCCAACCAATCCCAAGTCGCAAACTGATAACGTTTACCATCATCACCCGAAACGAGATAAGTTCCTTGATCTTGACTAATAATTATACCTCTCATCTTAATCCCTATAAATTTAAATACTTAAAAATTATTGCGTATATGCCTTTGATAAGAAATCTCAATTTCATAATCTAAATGATTGTATACTTTCATATTTTTTGCTCACAACTATACACGATATAAATCACCAGCATAATGTGCTTGGGCTCCTAGCATTTCCTCAATACGGATAAGTTGATTGTATTTTGCTAATCTATCCGAACGTGCAAGAGAACCTGTTTTAATTTGTCCACAATTCGTTGCAACAGCAAGATCTGCAATGAAAGAATCCTCTGTCTCGCCTGAACGATGAGATATAATGGCACGATAACCTGCTTTATGTGCTACCTCTACAGCATCAAGTGTTTCACTCAATGTACCAATTTGATTAACTTTTATGAGAATAGAATTGCCTACCTCCATTTTGATACCATCACGCAAACGTGCTGAATTCGTTACAAACAAATCATCGCCAACAAGCTGACATTTTTCTCCCATTGTGTCAGTAAGTAGCTTCCAACCTTCCCAATCATCCTCTGCCATTCCATCTTCAATTGTAATAATAGGATAATTTTTCACAAGCTGCGCTAAATAATCTACCTGCTCTTGGGTGTCACGGCATTTCCCCTCACCTTTATAAAAATACGAACCATTTTTATAAAATTCGGTTGAAGCACAGTCTAAACCAATGGCAATTTGTTCACCTGGTTTATAGCCACATATCATGATAGATTCCATAATAAAATCAATTGCTTGATCAGCACTTTTAAATTGAGGAGCAAAACCACCTTCATCACCAACATTGGTATTATAACCCGCATCTTTTAAACGCTTTTTCAATGCATGGAAAATCTCAGCGCCATAACGGATCGCTTCTCTTATAGTAGGAGCTCCTATAGGAATAATCATAAACTCTTGAAAATCAATCAAATTATCAGCATGAACGCCACCATTAATAATATTCATCATGGGGGTTGGAAGAATATGCGCTTGTGTACCACCAATATAACGATACAAAGGTAAATTTAATGAATCCGCAGCTGCTTTTGCAACAGCTAATGAAACACCAAGAAGTGCATTGGCACCAAGACGGGCTTTGTTTGGCGTTCCATCCAAAGCAATCATTGCTTGATCAATAGCAATTTGATTTGTTGCATCCCGCCCACCAAGTTCTTCAAGAATTTCGCCATTAACTGCAGCAACCGCTTTTTCAACACCTTTCCCTTGATAGCGCAAACCACCATCACGAAGCTCTATAGCCTCGTATGCTCCTGTTGAAGCTCCCGAAGGAACCAGAGCGCGACCAAAAGCTCCATTCTCCAAATGAACATCAACTTCTACCGTTGGATTACCACGGCTATCAAGAACTTCACGCCCAATGATATCGACAATTATAGTCATATGTGTTTCCTTATCCAATAAAAGTCTCGATTCATTTATAATGCCCTATTAATGAAATATTTTTTCTCTTCTCAACTCAACTTTTTTGACAGATAATCAAATTCCATTAAAGTCTCAAGCAATCTTTGTAAATCATCAACTTTAACCATATTGGGTCCATCAGAAGGTGCATTATCTGGATCTTGATGTGTTTCTAAAAAAATACCAGCTACCCCAACAGAAACAGCTGCACGCGCTAAAATTTCAACAAATTGACGCTGTCCACCAGATGAAGCCCCCTGCCCCCCAGGTTCTTGAACAGAATGCGTTGCATCAAAAATAACAGGAGCTCCAAATGAACGTAAAATAGGCAACGAACGCATATCAGAAATAAGTCGGTTGTAACCAAATGACGTGCCTCGCTCACAAAGCATAACATTCGGATTACCACTGTAAACAACCTTTTTTAAAACATTCTCCATATCCCACGGCGCTAAAAACTGACCTTTTTTAATGTTAATAACACATTCTGTTTTGGCGGCTGCTACCAAAAGATCTGTTTGACGACATAAAAAAGCCGGTATTTGTAAAATATCAACTGTAGAAGAAACAATTGTACATTGCTCTTCTGTATGCACATCAGTTAATATGGGACAATCAAACTCTTTTTTTAAATCAGAAAAAATAGCCATTGCTTTTTCAAGACCAATGCCACGTGCCGCATTCAAAGAGGTTCTGTTGGCTTTATCGTAACTTGATTTATAAACAAACCTGATACCAAGCTGATCGGTAATTGTTTTAATACGACCAGCCATTTCAAAAGCATGATCACGACTTTCCATCTGACACGGCCCTGCAATTAATGAAAGAGGCATTTCATTTGAAAAAATCATATTTCCAACTTTCACACGTGCATTTGGTTTAGTCATTTTATCCCTCAAAAGCAAAGTAATCCAATTTACGCATTAAACTAATCGACTTTGTTCTACAGCGGCTTCAATAAAAGAAGAAAAAAGCGGATGTGGATCGAAAGGACGAGATTTTAATTCTGGATGATATTGAACACCAATAAACCATGGATGATCTACATATTCTATCGTTTCTGGTAAAATACCATCAGGAGACATCCCAGAAAAAATCAAACCACACTGTTCTAACTTATCCTTATAATCAATATTGACCTCATAACGATGACGATGTCGCTCGACAATCTTGGTCATCCCATAAATTTGAGCAATATGACTCGCTTCTTTTAATTCAGCAGCAAAAGCACCAAGGCGCATTGAACCGCCGAGAGCACCATTTCTTGTACGTTTTTCAAGAACGTCTCCTTTAAGCCATTCTGTCATTAAACCTACAATTGGATTGTCTGTTTCGCAAAACTCACTTGATGAAGCATTCTCAATCTGTGCAATATTGCGCGCAGCTTCTATACAAGCTAATTGCATCCCAAAACAAATCCCTAAAAATGGAACTTTACGCTCTCGCGCAAATTGAATTGCTCGAATCTTCCCTTCTGCCCCTCGTGCCCCAAAAGCACCTGGAACCAAAATTCCATGGGCTTTTTGTAAAGCTGAAACAGAATCTTCTTTTTCAAAAAGCTCCGAATCAATCCACTCAATATTAACCTTCACTCTATTCGCTAAACCACCATGTGCAATCGCTTCAATAAGAGATTTATAAGCATCCTTTAAGCCCGTATATTTTCCTACAACAGCAATCGTAACTTCTCCTTCAGGATGGTGAATACGATGCGTAATATCTTCCCAACGATCCATCTTTGGGGAAGGTGCCGAATCGATTCCAAAAGCGCAAAGAACTTCAGAGTCCAAACCCTCCTTATGGTATGCCATAGGAACATCATAAATTGTTGGCATATCTAATGCCTGAATGACTGCATTGGAGCGAACATTGCAAAAAAGTGATAATTTGCACCGTTCTGTTTCTGGAATAGATCGATCTGCACGTACAAGCAAAATATCAGGAGAAATACCAACTGCTTGCAATTCTTTGACAGAATGTTGTGTTGGTTTCGTTTTTAATTCACCTGCTGAAGGAATATAAGGCATTAATGTGAGATGGACATAAACGACATTTTGTCTCGGTAGCTCATTGCGAAGCTGACGAATCGCTTCTAGAAAAGGCATTGCTTCAATATCACCAACCGTTCCACCTATCTCACACAAAACAAAATCAAATTCTTCATTTTCCATCGTAATGAATCTCTTAATTTCATCTGTAACATGAGGAATAACTTGGACTGTTGCCCCCAAATAATCACCACGCCGCTCTCGTTCAATGATATTGCGATAAATACGCCCTGTTGTAATATTATCTTGGCTATTTGCAGAACGCCCAGTAAAACGCTCATAATGACCAAGATCAAGATCCGTTTCTGCACCATCATCGGTCACAAATACTTCGCCATGTTGATAAGGTGACATCGTACCTGGATCAACATTTAAATAAGGATCAAGTTTGCGAAGACGTACGCGATAGCCACGAGCCTGTAATAACGCTGCTAACGCCGCCGCTGCGATGCCTTTTCCAAGGGAAGAAACCACACCACCAGTAATAAAAACATAACGTGCCATGGGCTTATGGTGATAAGCAATTTATAATGATTTTTCCAGCAAAAAATGCAAAAAGAAACAATTTTTCTTCTAAAATAAAAAAGGCGAAAAAAATCACCTTTTTTAAAAAGTCTATGTTTTCTTAAAAAACTATTTTGTACTGTTATCCGGAACTGTATTTTCAAAAACCTGAGGAACTGGACTTTCTGCTTCAGGATTTGTGGACTGTTTCTGTTCCTGCGGAGAATTCGAAGTGCCTCCTAGCTGTTCAAGAATAGAAGGGGAAGACTCACCATCTGATGATGGGACTGATCCTGAGTCTTTATTGGTAGAATTCTGCTCTGAATTAACCGGTATACGCTTTAAAATATCAGAACTAGAATTTGATATATTACTCACCACGGTAAGTCCAATAGACACAACAAAAAAACAACAGGCTAAAATAGCAGTCAAACGTGTTAAAGGATTTTGAGATCCACGAGTTTTCATCAACCCTGAGCTATTACTCACACCTAACCCACCACCTTCTGAAGGTTGAATTAATATAATACCAACCAAAGTAATCACAATCAAAAAATGAATAACTATAAGTACTGTTTGCATAAACCCTGCTCTTCAAATAACTCTTTAATAGCTATTTACACATAAATAACGCACAATCCAAGGGGAAACTCAAATTTCTCTGCTATAGTTTACGACAAACATCGCAAATTGTTAAAAAATCAATCGCTTTTAAGCTTGCTCCACCTATCAAAGCACCATTAACATGAGCAATGCTTAAAAGCTCAAATGCATTGGATGGCTTTACGGATCCACCATAAAGCAAACGTATCTTATTACCTTCATCACCAAAACGAGAGCGCACCCTATCACGAATGAAATGATGTACTTTTGCAATATCTTCTGGAGTCGCTGTATTGCCGGTGCCTATCGCCCAAACTGGTTCATAAGCGATAATGGTATTCTCTGCTGTTGCATCATCTGGGAGAGATTCTTCAAGCTGCTGCGTGAGAATATCCAGTACTTTATTATTATTACGCTCCTCCAATGTTTCACCAATACATACAAGAGCCACAAGACCTGCTCGCCACGCAGCTTGCACTTTGGCACAGACAATCGCATCATTTTCCTGGTACACTGTACGACGTTCTGAATGCCCAATAATAACATGACTTGCTCCTGCTTCTTTAAGCATAAAAGCTGAAATATCTCCAGTATAAGGACCATGATCATCAAAGTGACAATTTTGTCCTCCCAAAAGGAGATTTTCACCATTCAGCGTATTAGAAGCACGCGATAAAAGCGTTGCTGGAACACAAATTAGGGCTTCAAATAGATGACCTAGATCAGAGCTAACGCCTGTAGCAATAGCACGTAACTCTCCAAGCGATTCACTCGTTCCATTCATTTTCCAATTTCCAGCAAGAAAAGGCCGAATATTTGGAGACATATTTTCACCTCAAGAGCTTTTACAATACATTGTTTATCTGTAGTTACCAAATTATAAAATGAAAGCAAGTCTTTAAAGCTTGCATCTTTCATCTCTTTATTGCAAATTCCATTACAGCTTTGATAATAACTCACATTAAAAATGGACTTGAACAATGCTTGACATCATAAGAAATGCTACAAATTCTTGGATTTTTAGAATTTTCCTTGCTATTTTACTCTTATGCTTCATTCTTTTATGGGGGGTACCGCAGTTACACAAAAAAAGTGAAAGAGATCTTATTACTTCTGGAAAGTCCACAGTAACTGTCGATGATTATCGTCTTGCACTCGCCGATCAAAGCGCACGTTTAGCATATGCTGCTCATCTTGGACGAATGTTTACAACAAATGAAATGCAGCAATACCAAATTCCTGCTTTTGTATTTAATCAATTACAACAAAATGTACTGCTTGATGAACAAGCACGTAAAATGAAAATAAGTCTTTCAAAAGATACAATAGCTCATACGATTGGTTCTGATAAGATGTTCCAGGTAAATGGCACTTTTGATAAAAACTTGTTTTATAACTATCTTCAGCATTTACGTATTAGTGAAAGTGCTTTTCTTAATTATTACACCAAACAAGAAAAGCGTAATCAGCTGATTGCTGCTTTACTTTCTGATATGAAGGCACCAAATCTCTTTTATAAAGCACTTGCTCTTTATCAAGGAGAAATGCGTATTGCTGATTATCTCGTTATTGATCTAAAAGAAAAGAAAACAATTGCTGATCCTGATTACGAAACATTACAAAAATGGTTTGAAACACATCAAAGTCAATTTCGTGCTCCAGAATACCGTACTGTCTCTTTGCTATCTATGGAACTTAATGATTTTGTAAAACCTAAAGATATCTCAACAGATGAGGCGAAAGCCTATTATACACAAAATGCTTCACGTTTTGTAACGCCTGAAAAGCGTACATTCGAAGAACTGCGATTCCCCTCACGCGAAGAAGCCGATAATGCAGCAAAAAAAATAGCTGACGGATTGAGTTTTGATGAACTGGTAAAAGCTGAAAAAAAGACTCTTAATGACATAAAAAAAGGTCCTCTCGCAGAAAACGAACTTCCTAATCATCTGACATCTGAAATTTTTGAACTTCAACAAGGCCAAGTCAGTCCTGTGATAAATGACTTACAGGGACCTGTTCTCATTCGCGTTACGCATATTGAACCTTCAAGCTCTCTTCCTTTTGAAAGTGTAGAAGAAAATATTCGCCAAATACTTGCCAAAAATCGTGCTACTGATGATATCCGTAACAATTATGCTGCCATTGAAAATGCTCGTTTTGAGGGTGCTTCTCTCAAAGAGTTAGCTGACCAATACAAGTTATCTTTGCGCACAATTACTATTGATAAAACGGGAAAAACGCTTGAAGGTGCAATACTCACGGATTTACCTCAAAAAGATATTTTACTGAATGCCATCTATCAATCAAACGAAGGAGTCGATCTTGATCCTCTCTCTTTTCAAAATGGTGGATATCTCTGGTACAAGGTCGATAAAATTATTCCTTCCCGTGATAAGACACTTGAAGAGGCTAAGCTAGATGTTCTTTCTCAATGGAAAAATGAGGAAATCCAACGTCTTCTTGATGAAAAAGCCCAAAATGCTCTCAAACAGCTCACGGAAGGAAAAAGTCTTGTTGCTCTTGCTCATACCCTTGGTGTTACAAAACAAACAACACCAACCCTCCGGCGTCAAGACTCATCTGAAACCCTTGGCGTTGAAGGCATTAAAGCATTATTTTCCGCTCCCAAAGGTCATTATGGCATCATAAAAGGTCCGGTTGCAACAAACCGTATCATTTATCAAATAAAGACTGTAACCATGCCTAAAGATATCACGTCTCATACTCTTTCAACTGAGGTCCGCGCCAATATAGATATGATGATAAGAGAAGATCTCAAGCTAGAAATGCTACAAGTTGCCAATAAAGAACATCCTTTGGAAATTAATAGCACAAATTATAATCAGATCTTTAACACTCTCCAATAAAAAGATTGTGCATAATTTTAAGAACTTATTGATAAAGTTTTCATCAGCTCTTCGTCTATAGTTGAAGAGGTAAGACGGGTTTCTTGTCTGCATATCTTAGGATCAGCGTTTGTATAATGATTCATTTTCTCGCAAAACAGTGCATGTATGGATTTGCGAGAAAATAGTCAATGGAATGTAGAATCGTTTTTGCAATGCATTAAAAAACATTATCCATCCAAAGGTTGTAAAGGTTGCCGCCCATTAAGCTATAAATATCATCCCTATCGTCATTCATTCATAGCTTATCATATTGCTACTCTTAATATTCATTCATAGGGAGCGTATTGCTTCTTCCTTAAATGATTTCATTTACACACCCAACTTATAATAGATAAAAAAACTATTTTTAAAATTCATTATAAAAATGGAGAAATCTTTTTCTATTCAAGACTCTCATTCAATATGAGAAAAAACGAATTATCATTATAAATCAATATATTCATCAATCATAACAGTCATCAATTATGATGTTATAATTTCTCAAAAATAAGAGTTTTTTATAGACTTATAGACTGCTAAGATAACTTCTCTCATAAAATAGAAATTTTATTTCATGTTTTTCTTTCTCTGCATCTCACCCATCCAATACACTGAATAAAACATATTACTGATGAAGAAATACAGCGTATTTTCAAGATCATAAAATTTCTTATTCTTTTGCGTTCATAACAACCAAAACATCAACATTTTTATAACAAAAAAAATGGTTTGGAATCACAATAGCTCCTTTATCTTCATATGAGAAAATCAGTCTACATGTTACGCATTCCAACATAGTAATATTCTTTTACAATATCTTTGGAAAATTGCCGCTTATTGCTGCCCTTGTTATCAACCAATAGCGATACATCAATGGCAAAGTTGCGCTCTCTTGAAAAATTGCTGCCCCCAGCTGTATAGCTTTTTGAAGAGAAGCCGGTACAATGACCAATGGAAGAAAAGCTGGCTTAAGAACTCTCGGTAAAATACAAGAATACTCGTAAAATTGGGTATAATGATCGCGCGATAATGCTACCATAGCTTCAACAATACAACCCTTTTGTTGATCACTGAGACGATGAGATTCCAAAGCTTCCCTATTCACTCCTACAGCCTTTAATATATCAGTGGGTAAATAATATTGATATCGTGATTGCATGAATGATAAAAGACGCAATACACCGCTTAATCCTTGAGAAATCCCTCCGTGTTCATAGATATCTGTAAACTCTTGTGCAGTTTCAGGATCTAATATCTGACAAGAAAGCTGTAAAATTATGCCTGCTGTCTCACCACAATAATGCTCTAGATCATGAAGTGTTTCTATTGGATTGTGATAAAGATCTAAAATTTGCGCATCACAATAACGTAAAAAAGCTGCCTTAGGTAAATTAAAAAGAGTGATTGCTTTTAATAAATCATTCAAAATCGGATTGTTTCCACTCGTTTGCATTTCACCATGAGCAATAGCATCATACCACCAACGTAACCGTATTTCTCCTATGAGTGGATCATGTACACTTTCGCGGATACGAGAAACTTCAGCATTAAATACATAAAGAGCAGCCAATGCTTGGCGCTTTTTTTTAGGTGCAAATAAAACCGATATATAGCGATCACGATCTATGGTACGTAAAATATCAAGACAATAAGGAAGAGAGCCTATCATTCTATGAACCTATTAACGTCCCTTTTTTAGCAATTAAATTAATACCCTCTTTTTATTCATATTAAAAAATGAAGGATAAGCAAATACAGTTCAGAAAATAAGATTTTTAAATGTGTCTCTTAACTGTATTATGAATTAAAATTTCTTTTCTAGTCCCTTTTCGTTTTAGAAAGAAAAAAATTAAATAAATAATTTTTCTGATAAAACTTATCTTATCGGACTTCAAGTTTTCATTTGCAATAAAAAAGCTAAAAACCAATCGTAACATGCATAGTAAAACTTGAACAACAAACAACGCAAAACACTTTTTCAGTGGATAGATGACAATGTTATTTTATAAAAAATGCACTGATCACAAAAACTTTATCAATCATTGACCTCCTCCCCATCCTAAAAGACAAAGGTTCTTACCAACACCAATTTGTAAAAAATCCAATTGCTCTCGGTGCATTTCTGTTACTATAAACGCATTGATTTATAATGATAATTTTGTGTTTTGTATGTTAAATTAGAATCCCAAATATCGTAGATATGCTTTCATTTCAAACCAATTCCATGTTACATCAATAAAAACTATTCCCTTGCACGTCACAAGCGGAACTGGCTTGTAGGTAAAAACTGTATAAGAAAGAATTAAAATGCCTCTTATGAACTGTCTTAAGTGCCAAGAGCTGATCACTCATGTGATTCATTAGGAACTATGAGCAAACTTTGTCCTGAATACTTGCTTCTGTATTTAAAAACACTTAATGTGTTAAGTTATGTATATTCTATACCCTTATATCACCGCCTTAAACGACAGTATTTTACAGCGCAGAAAATAATCACACAAGTCTTTCATGCTAGACCAGAGCCTTTGTTTTATTAAACAATACTCTATTCTACCGCAAATAATAACGCCGCAACAGCGCGATCTTCAGCCAATAAAACATTAAATGTACGCACCGCCGCTCCCGTACTCATTGTATCTGATGAAATACGTTTTTCCCATAAAAGCACCCGTAACTCTTCAGGTAATCGTAATAATTCAATTCCAGTACCTATTAATAAAACTTCGATTTCAGAAGCTTCTTCTAAAATACGAGATATATCCTCTTGAGTGGGAATAGGTCCTGCCATGTCAATGCCATAAATACCTGATGGTACACAAACAATAGAACCTCTATGAGACATATCAGCAAAACGAAATCCACCATTTCCATAAGCATCAATAGGTGCGCGACTTGGAAAATGTGCTTCACGAATTTGAATTGCATCGAACATGAACAAGCACCCTTTATTTTTGAATAATCCAATTGTCTTTGCTACTTCTCACCATAAAATTAAAGGAAGGCTGATACAAACATTGATATCTTAACCATAGCCTAGTATTGAAGTGGAAATTTTATATAAAACCCTAATCTTCTCATACAACAAGTATATGAAAATTCGATAATAAACCGCAATCAAAAGCTATACCTGCTTAAATAAATCTATCTTTTAAAAAGTTTTCTCAGCTTATTTACTCGCAAATTTCTTTTTATAGAAACAATGATCTTGTTTTAAAAACAGAAAAAATTGCGTAATATTCCATAAATAAAACAACTATTTTAATCATCTAAAGAAAACAAAAACTCCATTTTCTGTAGCCACTATAAAAGCCCCTTTTTCAATGAAATTGTCTTGATCTTGCCAAGCTTTTTATAAAAATGCTTAAAAAATGTAATAAACTGCCATTACACCTTAAGATGCATTTTCCTTTGATATAGCTTTTTTCTCTTTAGAGATACTCATATCTTCTTTCGTTGTCGTTTTAGATTTAGACTTTTGTGGTCTTTTTGCTTTAGCATTAAGTTTTGATTTTTTTTCTGCAATCGGCTCACCTTTAACGCGCACATCAGCTAATGTTGAGCGAATAACACGAATATTCATACTCTCACCAATTTCAACCTCTAATTCACCACTCTCGTCGTGAACCTTCGTAACCTTGCCGATAATACCACCACCCGTTATAACTGTATCACCACGACGTACTGCATTAAGCATTTCTTGGCGTTTTTTCATTTGGGCACGCTGTGGACGAATGATAAAAAAATACATAATTGCAAAAATTAAAATGAATGGGACAGCGCTAGCAAATGAAATTCCACCGGAAACATCGCCTGCAACTTGAGCATAAGCGTTCGTAATAAACATTTTTATCTCCTATAGTTAAACCTCAGGTATTTCCCACTCTATTAAAATGAAATTCCGATACAGAAAAAATTCCTAAAGAATTTATCATAAAAAGCAATAACTACATAATCTAATCACAGCTTTACAAAAATACAATAAATCCTTAAGAGGCAGAATACCAAAATACAATGAGAAAAATCTTAAAAAATAGATTCACTTTCCCCTATTGTATATCCTACAATACAAATCTTTTCACTAACTCAATAAATTATACAAGATAATTTTTCTAATGAACAAACTTAATTTATATAGATAATTTATCGTTTTTGATATCAAATGACAGATCTAAATACAATAAAACGCTCTCATTTCAAACCTTCTGAATTAATCAAAACGATTTTCTTGCACGTCACACATATTAAATGAGCCTGTAGATAAAAACTTTTTAAGAAAGGCGTGAAAATATCTTTTTCATGCTTCTCTCAAATGCAAGAGCAATTGAAACACTCAAAGCTGACAAATAGTATGATACTATTGTCTTACACTTTCATAAATACAAAAATGGTAATATTTACCGACCCCAACGAACTACTTTTCTAAAACCAATGATTTTTTGCTGTAATGTCATTGATTTAAGAAAATCAATTATTTTTCATGAATTTTCTATAAACTGTAAGACTATTCAAATGTAAACGTCATCAATAAATTAGTTTTCTAAATATTTAAGGGGATCAACAGGTAATGAATTCTTACGCATCTCAAAATAGACACGTGGCGTTTTAACATTTCCTGAAACACCAGATTTAGCAATCTCATCACCGCGCCTTATCCTTTGTCCTTTGTTAACAACAAGCTTACTATTACATCCATAAATAGTGATAATATCATTTTCATGTCGAATCATCACAACATTACCAAGCTCTTTTAGTCCATCTCCCGCATAAATAACCACACCATTTTCTGCCGCCTTTACCGAAGACCCTTCAGGCACTGCAATATCTATTCCTCGATTCATTACTGTTCCCTTTTTTTGACCGAACTGGCTTAATAAACGCCCTCGTACTGGCCAACGCATCTTAGAAATTCCTGTGGCTTGCGGAGTCGTCATATTATCTGTATTCGTAACAGTACTTGACAAACCAGTCTCATGTTTCAATTGCGTCATCTGTTTAGAAAAATTTTTCTCAGAACTTGATTTGTTCATCTTTGCAGAGGGTGGCGTTGTTACAGGAGCTTTATATATAGGAGAGGACTTCTTGTTTTTTATAGAGGACATCACAGACTGGGATGCAGATTCTGTTGTTGACACTGCCCAATCGTTATTATTGTGTGCATTTGAAGCTGCTAATGTACGCCTGCTTGGAACAACAAGGACCTGACCGATATAAATGGAATTGCTGTTTATACCATTTGCTAATTTTAATGCCTTAACACTAATCCCTACTTGTCGTGCAATACTGAGCAGTGTATCTCCACTCTGGACAATATAAGAATTCCGCCGAAAAATAGGAGATTTATCCATTTGTGAACGAGAAAGTGTTCCAAGATTACGTGGAGGGGAGCCCATAACGCGACCATCAGAAGAAGTTATCCTATCTTGATGTGGAAAATTATAGGGAGAATTGTCATCTCCCCACGAATCATCACCTGATTCCACAGGTGGCAATTCAGTGCTTTGTATCATACCACTACCGTATGATAGCATTCGCGGGTCTGTATACATAGTGCTTGATATATTTGATTGAGATGATACCGTACGATGAGAGAACGTATTGGAAAAACGCTGTGTACCAGAACTACAACCAGCAACAATAGTTACCACCGCTAACAAAGTTATTCTCTGAAAATTATGCTGGAAAATATTATCCAAAGCTTTTAGACACATCGTTTTGCTCACTCATCAATAATCAACTCAATCCATTAAAGCTTTTTTAAATTACCGAAGAGTTAAAATGAGATGTTTTATTCATAAATATCTTTATATAAGATTAAAATGAATTTAACGTAGACAATTTGCAGAAACTTCTTAGCTTTTAAAAATTAAAGTATCTCCGCAATGCCTTTAATAAAAGGTTGGTAACGCACTTGGAACAGTTCTAAACACTCAAATCGACCACCAATTTTTGTATAGCGCGTCACTGTTTGTACCCCTTCGTCAGGTCCTATCGCCTGAATGAGAATTCCATTTTCAGCTAAAAGTTCTAAAAATTCCTTTGGTTCATCAAAACGTGATGGCCAAATAAGAATGCGATCAAATGATCCTAAGCCTGTCACGCTATGACTTCCATCAATCTGCCGTATAACAATATTTTCAATTCCTAAAGTTTGAAATTTTTGGCGTGCTAAATCAACAAGCGTTTTATAACGATCAATCGTTGTCACACGGTCACTCAGACATGCCATAAGAGCAGTACAAAAACCAGATCCTGTACCAATTTCTAAGACACGATGCCTTTTTTTTAACGATAATGCCGAAAGAATTAAGAGTTGTTCTTCCAAACGTTCCATATATTCACCACACTCAAGGGGAATAACTTTATTATCATAAGCACTATTGAACCAAGGAGCAGCAACAAACTGTTGACGCGGAATTTTCTCTAATGCCGAAAAAAATCGCACGTCATCAATGCCTTTGCTACGCATTTTCAGTACAAGAGCGGCTAACTCCTCACGAAATTGTAAAATACCCTTTTGCCCCATAGTATCATTCAATCTCCAATGGAGGTACACTTTTATCACACTGACAAACTGCTTCTTTTAAAATGGCAAAAACTTGCGTCTGTGTATCATCACCTCTTGGCAATAAACGCATATTGTCTCTCCTTTCGTAAAATTAAGCAGTAATACAGCGCATGCCTCCCATATAAGGTTGTAAAACATCTGGAATAATAATTGATCCATCAGCCTGTTGATAATTTTCAAGTACGGCAATAAGACAACGTCCAACAGCCGTACCAGAACCATTAAGGCTATGAACAAAATGCAATTTTTTATCGCCGTCTTTACGATAGCGCGCATTCATACGACGACCTTGAAAATCTCCACAAACTGAACAGCTAGAAATTTCACGATAACATTCTTGACCAGGAAGCCAAACCTCAATGTCATAGGTTTTACGCGCTGCAAACCCCATATCACCCGTAGAAAGAACCACTGTGCGAAAAGGCAAACCAAGCCGTTTTAATATATCTTCTGCACATTCCGTCATACGTTCCAATTCAATTAAAGACTGCTCTTCACTGGTAATCGAGACCATTTCAACTTTCCAAAATTGATGCTGACGTAACATACCGCGCGTATCACGACCGGCTGCTCCCGCCTCTGAACGAAAACAGGGAGATAAAGAAGAAAATCGCAGTGGTAAATCTGATATTTCAAGAATTTCATCGTTGACCAAATTGGTTAATGGCACTTCTGCTGTGGAAATAAGCCATCGACCATCTGTTGTACGAAAAAGGTCTTCAGCAAATTTCGGTAATTGTGCTGCTCCGTAAACAATCTCATCACGAACAAGAAGAGGTGTTGAGACTTCTGTGTAACCATTCTCATTGACATGCACATCAAGCATAAATTGGCCTAATGCTCGTTCTAGCCGTGCTAACGCCCCTGAAAGTACTGTAAAACGTGTTCCAGACAAACGACTAGCTCGTTCAAAATTCATCTGTTTGAGATCTTGACCAAGATCAAAATGTTCCTTTGGTGTAAAATTAAATGTTGGAGGTGTACCAAAATGTCGAATGACGACATTATCACTTTCATCTTTACCTTCTGGAACATCATCTAATGGAATATTTGGAAGTGCTGAAAGAAGTTTCTCAAGACTCTCCGTCAGTTGTTTTTCTTCCACTGTTGCAGAGGAAAGAAAAGCTTTAATCTCTTCAACTTCAGCTCTAAGACGTTCAGCCATTTGCTGATCAGATACAGCCAAAGCCTGTCCTATTTCCTTTGAAACAGCATTGCGACGTTCCTGCGCCAATTGCACCTTAGCAATATGCGACCGACGTGCAAGATCAAGTTGTATTAACCTTTCAGCTTGTGGCTCAAGACCTCTACTTACGAGTGCTTTATCTAATTTCTCAGGATTGTCACGAATCCACTTAATATCAAGCATAAAAATTCCTCATTTATATTGTTTTTATTCATTCCTTATCGCATAAGATTATACACTTTTCTTAAGCGGATTTTCTTCTCTTTTCTATACTGTAAGCAATTAAAATTGAAATCTCGTAAAGTGCTATCGTTGGTAAAGCCACTGCAAACATCGTAAAAAAATCCGACGGCGTTATGATTGCCGCAATGATAAAAGAGAGCAAAATAGTCCATTTTCGTTTAGAAACCAAATCATGAGACGTTAAAAATCCAATTTTTGTTAAAAGACTGATGACAAGAGGTAATTGAAAAATCAAACCAAAAATTAGGATAAATGATGTCATAAAGCCCAAATAATCAGAAATACGCACTATAAACTCTATTTTTAAATGAACATCTGGAAGAAATTGTTGAGAAAGGCTAAACCATAGTATTATTGGCGCTAATAGACCATAAACAAACGCTCCCCCAATACAAAATAAAATAGGCCCCCCAATGAGAAATGGTAAAAAAGCCATCCGCTCATTTTTATAAAGCCCTGGTGCAATAAAACTATAAAACTGAAAAGCCGTATAGGGAAAAGATAAAATAATTCCCCCAAAAGCAGAAAGTTTCATCTTCGTTAAAAAAGTTTCCCATACTTGCGTTGATTGCAAACGAATACCCTCAGGGTTACCCCCTGCTATTTTCATTGCCCACTGATATGGCCATAGTAAAAAATTTAAGATATAATCTTTAACAAGAAAACACATCATAAAAGCGATCATAAATGCAACCAAAGCAGAAATAATTCGCTGACGAAGTTCAATTAAATGTTCTAAAAGTGGAGTCATATTAGCATCAACTTCATCTTTTTTTACATTCATGACACATCTTCTTTTTTTTATCTTTAGGAGAAACAAAAATGTTTTCAGAATGATGAGAAGCTATAGAAACTGTCATATCTTTCTTGATTACCTTTTGATCACATTCCAAAATTTCTTTATCTTTTTTAAATTTATGATGTGTTTCCTTAACATCCCAATTATCGTGGATATCCTCTAATATATTTTGAGTGGGATCAAAAGTTTCTGCCAACTTCTTGCTTGAATCGCTAATATCCGAACATACTTTTTGCAAATCATCGCGCTCGATTTGTCTTATTGCATCATCAAACTGATGACGAAGTTCATTTGCTGTTGAATACACATACGCTCTTATCTTTGCTACTGTCTTTAATATTTTAGGTAAATCTTTTGGTCCAACGACAATGATGAGAACAAGTAAGATTACGATAAACTCTGGTCCGTCAATCCCAAACATCTCTTAATTCGACTTTCTCATCAAAAAATATTGCACAATGATGATTGCGTTTTTGTTACTGTTTTTTAGCAACAGATGTTTTGCTTTTTTTAGAAGCAGAAGAAACCTTTCTGCGCGCTGTTGCATGTTTTACCGATAACGGCTGAGATTGTTGAGATTCTACATCAATCATTTGGGAACTAGGAGCCATTTCAACTTTATCCTCAATGCTATCATCTTCTTCCTTCATATTTTTTTTGAAGGCTTTAATTCCTTTAGCAACATCGCCCATTAATTCAGAAATTTTACCGCGACCGAAAAGCACAAAGATAATCAATAAAATTATAATTAAATGCGTTGGTGAAAAAATATTACCCATTATTCTCTCTAACTTTATGCTTTTAAATTTGATTTCATTTATTCATGCTTCCTCTGAAGAATGTATCAAATATAATATCTTACTTATATATTTTCTTCTTAACTTAAAAGCAATTACACGCTTTTATTGCAAAAAGAACTTTTTATCCTCTCATCCTTTTTTAGCGTATTATAACACAAACCATTCAAAAATGATAAACCACTTCATACAAAGTTCAAAACACTTAAAAACTTTTCTAAAATAACTTCATCTGATCTCTTAGGTTACTCATCTTCCTGTAAATACTATAGCCAATGTCTTTCCTTTTAAACAATGTTGTACGTATCATTACAAACATTTCCGCCAAATTATCCTTTACTGATAAAAATCATAACATGCTGTAAAACATTTTACGTGTTCAATTAAAAAAATCAGAAAGAAAAATCTCTAAAAAACTTTCTTAACACATCATCGGTCTCTTCAAAAACGATCATCTTACGCACAACATTTATTCTTTGCGTTGGGGTAGGAATTTTATCATCCATTATTCCATATACAATACGAAATATGAGCCATCATCGTATTTAATTAACTATCTGTCGTGTAAATAAAAACTATTAGCGGAAAGAGTAAAAATGTACTTTATGAACCAACTCAAGTGCCAAAAGGTATGGCAATACTGCTAAAAAATAAAAAAGGTACCAGCTTGTGCCTTTATTCAGTAAAATACCTCCATATAACCAGCTCTCTAAGCCACGGCATGCTCTAACTATTACAAGTCTCCGGATTCTGGGCATGCGTTCTCATAATATCATGTGTTTAACCTATCTCAGTATTGAAACCAGAATGGGCATTAATAGAAAATTATATTCAATCAAAAGCATGGAATCGAAGCATAATTCATGTAAAAAGAATTTCTTATCCTCGCCTTTTTTATAAGATTTCCTTATAAAGCCGCTCGATAATACAGTGTTAGAGATAAATAAACCTATTTACTTTAGTTTAAAATTCTCATTTTATTGAAATAGCTTGCAGAGTGCATATCAATTTTCAAAAGTTTTATTTTAGCGTCATACACAATAACCTAGCCATTTAGCGTGTATAATGTAAAGCTTTGGCTCCGCTTAAAGCAATGAGATTCATTCATACTTTTACAAAAATCTATCACTATAACACCAGCACTTTATTGCTCTCTCCATAATTTTACGCTCGCTAAAAAACTGATCAATGTAACAATGTTTTTATCAAGCATTTGAAATTCTTTAATCTTTAAACAAGCAAATTTATGAATGAATTTGAAAGATACCCTTCAATTTTTCAACAAACTTCACTAATATTCTCGTTAATTGAGTGTTTTTTATAGTTTTCCTAAAAGAGTCCGCGATCATAAAAAATTCTCTTACAACATAAATATCTCTATTGAAATGTTTGATCTCTTCTTGTCTATCTTTCATATAAAAAAATTAAAATTTTAACGATTAATCTCATTATATAAAAATAGCTCTGTGAATAAATGCTCCCATAACATTAATATTTTTTCTGTAGTGTATAATTGGGGGGTGAGGGCATTGTTTGATTTCTACAAGAGTATTTTTATGGATATCAATTCTATTATTCTATGCTAATAATCCGGTACAGTTATACATAATGATAGAGTTTACTCCATGAATTATCGGCATATTTATCATGCTGGCAATTTTGCTGATGTTTTTAAACACATTATTGTCACTCGCATTGTAGAATATCTCAAACGCAAAGAAAAAGCTTTTCGCGTTATAGATACGCATGCTGGAATCGGTATTTATGACCTTTCTTCTTTAGAAGCACATAAAACAGGAGAGTGGCGCGAAGGTGTCCAACGACTTTTTTCAACTCCTATCCCAGAAGATTTAAAAACACTCCTTTGTCCATGGTGTGACATCATTGATGCCCTCAATAAAGGGGAAAAAGAAATTGTATTTTATCCTGGATCTCCTGTTCTTATTCGTCAATTATTACGGAAACAAGATCGCCTCACCGCAATAGAATTGCACAATGAAGATTATCATATTTTAGCAAAAAACTTTGCAGGAGATTATCAGACAAAAGTTCTGCATTTAGATGGTTGGCTTTCCTTAAATGCTCATGTACCACCAAAAGAAAAACGTGGGTTTATCCTTGTTGACCCTCCCTTTGAAAAAGCTGGTGAGTTTTCCCGCCTTATTGAGGGATTAACGAAAGCCTATCGTCGCTTTTCTGGAGGGATCTACGCTTTATGGTATCCTGTTAAATATGACAAAGAAATTGAAAGTTTTCTTCACGCGCTTTATCAAACCGGAATTCCTAAGATTCTACAGCTTGAAATGCGTATCCGAAAAAGTTCAAGTCCACCGACAATGAATGGAAGTGGTATGATTATTATTAACCCTCCCTACCTTTTGGAAGAAGAAATGAAAAAACTCAGCCCCTTTCTTATCAACCGTCTTGGACAAGATGAAAATGCCAAAATAACTCATAAGTGGCTTCAAAAAGAACATCTATTATTTTAGATCTTTCTCTGATATTTTTCCTAAATCAAATATCATGTTGTAAGATATAAAGACTTTGAATGATAAAGTTCTTTGAATAATACCAACATATTATAGTAGTAAGCTAATAACGATCAGCGTGAATTATTTTTTTAGAAAGCCTATCCTCTTAATCATTATGGATTTCTTATTTCAATCATTTTAATGGATAAATTAGGCAAATTCATAAAGCTGTTTTAGAATAACAACTCTCATATTTTTTATGAAAGATCGGCTCTCTAAAATCATACTCTTATGTTATAAGATATTATTTATAGAAAAAAATTATAAAGACATGAATAATCATTATTTAATAAAAAAGAATATTTCATATATTAAACAAACAACATATTCGTAATAAACGGAATGGTCCTGAAAAATAATACAAATTATCCGCAAAATGAACGGGAAAATCTTTCTTTTCTCTCTAATATTACATGGCATAATGCCAATCAAAGCAATGAGAAAGATCAATTCCAGGGTATCAAGTTCATACAAGAGTTTGTTAGACACCTTCCGCATAAGCCTGGGGTTTACCGGATGATTGGTGAAAATGGTGATATTCTTTATGTTGGCAAAGCCCGTAATCTCAAAAAACGTGTTTCAAACTATACACGTGAACAAGGACACAATAATCGTATTACCCGCATGATTCGTGCAACATATCATATGGAATTTATCGTCACCCATACAGAAACAGAAGCACTCCTTTTAGAAGCCAATCTCATCAAAAGATTGCATCCACATTTTAATGTACTCCTGCGTGATGATAAAAGTTTCCCTTATATTATGATTACAGATGATCATCGAGTGCCTGCACTTTACAAACATCGTGGTGCTCGAACACGAAAAGCTCACTATTTTGGTCCTTTTGCTTCTGCTGGTGCAGTGACACAAACAGTTCATGTTTTACAACGCGCCTTTTTATTACGAACCTGTACTGATTCAGTTTTTGAAAACCGTACACGCCCCTGTTTGCTTTATCAAATTAAGCGATGTTCTGCACCTTGTACTCATGAAATTAGTGACAGTGATTATAAAGAACTGGTGAAAGGAGCAAAAGCGTTCCTTTCGGGAAAAGATCAATCTATTAAAAGCGATATGGTTCAAGCTATGCATAAAGCCGCAGAAAATCTTGATTTTGAACAAGCAGCTTCCTATCGTGACCGCTTATCAGCCCTTTCTCACATACAAAGCCATCAAGGTATTAATCCTCAAACGATAAAAGAAGCGGATGTATTTGCAATTGCGCAAAAAGAAGGAATGACTTGTATTCAAGTGTTCTTTTTTCGCATGGGGCAAAATTGGGGAAACCGTGCCTATTTTCCTAAAGCAGATCCCTCTTTTTCCCGCACTGAAATTTTAGCGAGTTTTCTTGCCCAATTTTACGATAATAAACCACTTCCCAAAAGTATCCTTTTATCTGAAGAAATTGAAGAAAAAGCACTTCTTACAGAAGCATTTAGTCTCAAAGCAAACCACAAAGTATCCCTCTCTTTACCCAAACAAGGTGAACGGAAAACTCTTGTTAATCGTGCCTATCTCAATGCTCATGAAGCACTTGAACATAAGCTTTCTGAAACAGCCACCCATACAAAATTGCTTCAAGGTCTTGCTAAAACATTCCAACTACCTTTTCCTCCACGCCGGATAGAAGTCTATGACAATTCTCATATCATGGGAACAAATGCTGTAGGGGCTATGATTGTTGCTGGTCAAATGGGATTTATTAAAAATCAATATCGAAAATTCAACATTCGCTCAACAGATATCACGCCTGGCGATGATTTTGGCATGATGAAAGAAGTGATTAAACGAAGATTTTCACGCCTTATCAAAGAGTATGATCTGCCAAATAGAAGTCATGACATAAAAGATGATGATCTTTTTCCCATTTGGCCTGACCTTATCTTAATCGATGGTGGTGAAGGACAAATCAACAGCGTACATGAAATACTTGCTGAGTTACAATTAAATGATCTCTTCACAGTTGTTGGAATCGCCAAAGGTGTTGACCGTCATGCGGGACGTGAAAGATTTTTTATAAAAGGTATTTCCCCCTTTACACTTCCTCCACGTGATCCTATCCTCTATTTTTTGCAACGTCTGCGTGATGAAGCACACCGTTTTGCGATTGGAACTCATAGGATAAAACGAAAAAAAGCAACATTCAAAAACCCACTTGATGAAATCGAAAATATCGGTCCGACAAGAAAGCGTGCGTTGCTTCATCATTTTGGAAGTGCCAAAGTTGTTGCTAGTGCCTCATTTGAAGATTTAAAAAAAGTTACGGGAATCTCTATGACAATTGCACAAAAAATTCATAACCATTTTCATGAAAAATAGGCTTGTTTCATAACCTTCGCCTTGTTACGTTTAGGAAATATATTCTCTTTCACAAGAATTAAAAATGGCTCCATGAAAAATCATACTTTTTCTTTTCCAAATATTTTAACTTATGCACGAATTGTTGCAGTCCCAATGGTTGTTGCATGCTTTTTTTTAGAAGGGCGACTACAATCAAGTGATATCACTCGCTGGATTGCTGTTTCCATTTTTATCGTTGCATCCATTACTGACTTTCTTGACGGTTACCTTGCTCGTATTTGGGAACAAACATCCAATATTGGTCGCATGTTAGATCCAATCGCCGATAAACTTCTCGTCTCTGCTTGTCTTCTCTTGCTTGCCGCAGACAGTACCATCGCTGGGTGGACACTATGGGCAGCTATTATCATTCTTTGCAGAGAAATTCTTGTATCAGGATTACGTGAATATTTGGCTGAGTTAAAAGTTAGTGTTCCTGTCTCTCGTCTTGCAAAATGGAAAACTTTTGTACAGATGATCGCTATTGTATTTCTTTTAGCTGGACCAGCCGGTAATAAAATTTTCCCTTACACAGTAGAGTTTGGCATTACTATGCTGTGGATTTCTGCCCTCCTTACATTGTGGACAGGGTGGGATTATTTTCGTGCAGGTTTAAAACACGTTATCCTATGAATAGTATGGAATTTTATAATGATGATTTATCTTTTTGTACTTAAATAAGAGATGAGAATAGCATAAGATTGATTTATTTTAAATCTATTAATGATAAATCAATAAAACACTTTTTTGCACATTTCAGAAAACAGTAAATAGGCTTTATATTTTCGTAAAAGCAGCTGCAATATTAAAAGCTAAAAAAACGATTAATGCTCCATATGCTTTCAAAAAAATCTATAATCTCATAAGCAAAAAACCGAAATATAGTGTTTCGGATTTTTGCTTCTTATATACGCTTTATTATTATAAACGCTTTATTAACCAACAATTTCTACCTCAGAAAACCAAAAGGCGATTTCTGTTTTTGCCGTTTCAGCACTATCGGATCCATGGACAGAATTTTCGCCAATCGATAAAGCATGAACCTTACGAATTGTCCCTTCTTCTGCATCACTAGGATTCGTAGCCCCCATTACTTCACGGTTTTTAGCTATTGCATTTTCACCTTCCAAAACTTGTACAACGGTTGGACCAGAAGACATGAATTCAACCAATTCACTAAAAAAAGGACGTTCTTTATGAACAGCATAAAATTTTTCAGCCTCACGTCTGCTCATCCAGACACGTTTAGACGCAATAACACGTAGCTCCGCATCCTCAAGCATTTTAGTAATTGCGCCAGTCAAATTACGACGGGTTGCGTCTGGTTTAATCATCGAAAAAGTACGCTCTAAAGCCATTTAACCACCTTTATTTCATTTATAATATTCTCTAGCCATTTCTATAGCGAGCAAGGAGCCCTTTGCCAAGTGACTCTGCAAAAATCTACACAAATTCTCAAAAACATAGAATAAATTATAAAGAAAACTTTAATACAAATACCTGCAATTGCTTATCCCATCATAAAGATGCGCTACCGAATCTCAATAAATATTGAATCTTCTTTCATAATCTTAAATGCTTCCTATCAAAATTATCATTGAAATCAATCAAAAAATAACCATATAATTAGAAACTATAGCGTACACCTAAAATACCCTGAAGGGACTGTTTTGTTTTACGCCCTTTAATATAATGTGCCTCACCATATAACTTTAACTTCTCACTCACTAAACTGCTTAAACCTATTCCTAATTTACCTGCATTCCCCGATAAGTCAGTGGTAAATGGATGGCGTTGATTAATTAACGTTTGATTGTCATCTTTATTCTCACGCAACCATGCTGCTGTAATATACGCAAGCGATGAGGAATCTATGTGAGAACCAAATTCATATCCTAAAGATAAGCCAACCTCACTGCGTAATGAAGTGAATGGACGCATGTCACCTGTCATGTCATTCGATAACTTGATTTCTTTACCCTCAACTTGTAACCATGTAAATTGTCCATAAGGCTGTAACCAACTGTTCTTTGACGTCTTAAGTCGATAACCAGCTTCAAAGGAAGTTCCCAATGCCCTNCAAGGTATGATTGTCATCTTTATTCTCACGCAACCATGCTGCTGTAATATACGCAAGTGATGAGGAATCTATGCGAGAACCAAATTCATATCCTAAAGATAAGCCAACCTCACTGCGTAATGAAGTGAATGGACGCATGTCACCTGTCATGCCATTCGATAACTTGATTTCTTTACCCTCAACTTGTAACCATGTAAATTGTCCATAAGGCTGTAACCAACTGTTCTTTGACG
>NZ_JBHIMS010000060.1:0-34850 GCF_042194285.1 Bartonella sp. MM97QHHN
AGATTTGTCAAAGAATGAATATTACGAAACCGCACTCTCTAAGATGTAAAATACCATGCCTAAACCACGTCCTCCTCATCTCGTTAAACAAATTACTCAACATGGCAAAATTGTATGGTATGTACGTATTGGTCATGGCAAACGCATTAGAATACGCGGTACCTATGGAACGCAAGAGTTTGTTGATAACTACAAAAGCGCACTTGCCGAGTTACAAGGACTTATACTTCCTAAATCAAAAACCGGTAAACTTGTTGAAGGGTCATTTGCATGGCTGCTTAAACAATACTTTAACAGCGTTCATTGGCATAGCCTTGCTAAAGCTACGAAAAGACAAAGAGAACTTATCCTTATGAAGGTATGTGATGCTATAGGAAACATTCCATACAGAGAAATAAAGAAATCACATATTACAGCGGGTGTTGAACGCCGCAAAGAAAAACCAACAGCTGCCCAAAATTTTCTAAAAGCACTTAATGGACTTTTTAATTGGGCGATCGATCAAGAACTTCTGGAGAATAACCCAGCTTTAGGAATAAAAAGACCTCCTCTCAACAACAAAGATGGATTTGCTGTTTGGACAGAAGAAGATGTTGAAAAATATTATCACCATTGGTCACATGGTTCACATGAACGCGTCTGGATTGATGTTCTTCTTTACACGGGTTTGCGTCGTGGTGATGCGGTCCGCATTGGTTGGAACGATGTCAAAGATAATATCATTCATCTCAAGACAGAGAAAAGTAAATTCCAAACAGATGTTTTTCTACCCATTTTGCCTGAATTAGCAGAAACTCTAAAAATTGGTCCTATTGGAAATAAAACATTCATTTGCGGAAAAAACGGAAATAAACTCGTAAAAGAAAGTTTTGGCAACCTTTTTCGTGAGGCTTGTAACGTAGCGGGAATCAAAAAATCAGCACATGGCTTAAGAAAATTAGCAGCAACACGCGCCGCTAATTCAGGTGCAACAGTATCACAACTCAAGGCAATTTTTGGATGGACCGACGACAACATGGCATCTCTTTATACAAAAAGCGCAGATCGCAAAAGGCTAGCTATAGAAGCGATAAAAAAGCTCCAAAAAAAATGAGGGATAGTGCTATAAAAAACATTAATGGAATCAATAATGATAAATTTCCCCCATATCGCAATAACTCATTTATTTTATTTAAAATTATTGAAACTCTTTTGGGCACCATTNCATTGCGAACAATTTCACTTCCATAAACATCATTAAGTTGTGCGGGATCAAATGTACTAATTGCATCAAGATTCCAAGCCATCACAAGGGTATCAGCCGGTGTTTTTGCTGAAGCTTGTTGTGCAACCATCGCCAAAGCTATAAAAGCAGAAACAAGAGAGCTGCTATTTTGTAATATTTTTTTCTTCAAGTTCATAGACTTTTCCTTTTAAAGTTTACTATATAAATTTCCCACACAACAAGCACATGCTTAATAATAAGGTTAGATGACCCATAAGCGCCTCAAACAAAGTATTATTAAAACCTTCAAACAACACCACTTACCAACCAAGGACTTCTACCCACACCTATAAGCCAAGACAAACCAAAACATGCAACAACAAACACTCTAACATACAATGAATGCTCCCCCATAACAGAGCCTATTCATGATGTCATAACGCCTACAATTGAAGACTATAAAACCACTATTTTCTCTCTTTTGTCGGGTAAGCTTGTCTCTTCTTTCCTCTCGCCTTTTTATGCTATCAAAAGACTCTTCCTTGTTAGCTTAAGCGCCTTAATAACAAAGAGCTCTAATAACAATTTGACATTTTAACAAAACAGGAAAATTCACCCATCAACCGACATGACCTCCTCCCCCTACAAGAGGAATTTTGAATTTTTCCATAATCCTCTGCCAAATAACAGCTTTTAAATTATATTTTATTTCTAAATAAAAGGAGCATGGTCTCCCCCCGATATTCCTTTACGCACCCGCACATAACAAAACTTTTTTCCACATCGTATTTTTAATATCTTTGCTCCTTTAACAACACTCAATTCATTGCTTACATTTTTTCAGAAAAAAAAGAGCTTTTCAATGCACTAAGGTTGAAATATCTAAATATAATACCTATATAAGCACACCCTTATTAGAATAGATAGTCTTTTTTTAAGTAAACTGTCTTGAAATATTATTTCTATACACGACAATAATAAGTTCGTGACAAAATCTTCAATATACTAGAACTCTCACTCTGATAAGAAATGCTGAAACGTTATAAAATTTCTCTACAAATTCTCAGAGACGAAAGGATATCCCTTCATTTAATAAAAGAAGCGCCATGAAAATATCGCAAAAAATGCAATAAAACATGTGTATATTTCAAAAACCAGCACCGTTAACCAGACTAAGGTGATAAACTCAAAAAAGTAAGAAAAAATAAAAAAATGTTTTTCCTTTATGATAATAACATCGTTGTACTATGATAATACAATAAAAAACACGATCTTCGAAAGTATCTTAGAATGAAGCGAAAAAAAAATTTATTAAATTCTTTTCATGCGTTTCTTAGAGAAAAATTAAGCCGCGTTAGTCTAAAATTGCTTATTCTTTCATTCTTCATTGGCATCGTAATGAATTTTTTGGGATGGACACCTCGAAACCTCATACAAAAAATAGTAGATTTTTTTCAATCACTATGGGAAGCAGGATTTATAACGCTTACAAATTTCTTCCATATAACTATGACAGGAGCTATTGTTGTTGTACCTATTTTTCTTATCTTACGAATTTTTCATAAAAAATAAAAGCCTTAACATTTTCCTTGCGTTAATCTTTTCGAAAAATCAAACGACACAAAAATCCTGTAGTAATAGCAATAATCACTGCAACAATACCATATAAAAAACGATACTTGTGCGCTGCATAAAAAATTGTATAAGTGATATGTGCTTTAACAATTTCAAGAGTCGTTGTAGCACTATCAATAAACTGTCCATCACGAAAAAGATAAGCACGAACTTTATAATGTCCAACTGGGATATTTGCTGGCAAACGAAAATGTGCTGTGAAAAGTGTGTCAGAACCAAAACGAACCCCACCCACTTCCTCATAATAAAGGCTTTTAGCTTTTTGCAATTTTATAAGTTCATCGCGAAAGGTTTGTATTTTTTTCTGATCTTGTTCATCCGTCTGCAATGGCAAATAGAGTAATCCTAACCCTAAGCGTTTATAATCTTCAATGCTTGTAATATCGCCAATTTCACGTGTTGTGACCATAGAGTAAAAAAGAGGAACCTTTTTAAAAATAAGAGAATCTGTATTGACCCATACACCGGCATTGCGTTTTTTTTCTCGCATCACCATTGTCCGATCTTGTCCCTCCAAGCTTACAACAATATCGTAACGGTTCTGTCGAGAATATAATGGATCAATATTTTCCAAAACACCAGCAATATAAAGATCACGACCAGCAAAATTTGCATCCACAGTAATCGTATTCGTTGTTACAATAATTTGGACAGTTTCGTGGTCAACTTGATCAATGAATGTAGCTGGCGTCCCAACATGTGACCATGTAGAAAAAGAAATAAAACAAAAGCAACCTGCAATGATGTATAAAGAAAACAATCTACCCATTTTTATCTCATAAGAATATCCAGAGAAAAAAGATTATCAGGGCGTATAAATAATTGAAAAGCAAGACGCATACACACAATCAACACTAAAAATGCAAGCGCCATACGCAATTGTTCAGCCTTTAACTTCCGTCCAACCCGTGTTCCATATTGCGCACCAATACTTCCTCCAAGCATTAACAAAAAAGCCAAGACAATATCAACGGACTGATTAGTCATACTTTGCAAAACTGTCGTGAAAGAAGACACAAATGTAATCTGAAAAAGTGAAGTCCCAATCACCACACTGGTTGGAACACGCAGAAGATAAATCAATGCTGGGATCATAAAGAACCCCCCACCAATTCCCATAATAGAAGACAACAACCCCACGATGAGACCAATCCCTAAAACTGGAATAATGCTAACATATATCATAGATGTCCGAAAACGCATTTTTAAGGGTAAGCGATGAATCCAGTTATGTCGACCAGCAAGACGAATATTGGCTTTTCCTGCCTTACGCTTGCGCATCATATCATACCAACTTTCAACGATCATCAAGCTTCCTACACTTCCAAGAAGAATCACATAAAGAAGCGAAATCATTAAGTCTAATTGACCTAACTTTTTCAAAATAGAGAAAACCTGAATCCCGATTAAAGAACCAATCCCTCCTCCAAGCGCCAAAAGAATACCAAGTTTAATATCGAGCGTACGTCTTCTAAAATGTGTAATTGCTCCTGTTACAGATGACGCAATCATCTGGTTGGCACCTGTTCCAACAGCAATAGCAGGAGGAATATTATAAAAAATCAATAACGGCGTGATGAGAAACCCACCACCGATTCCAAAAAGGCCTGAAAAAAAACCAGCAACGACTCCCATACCAATCAAGATCAGCATATTGAGTGACATTTCAGCAATTGGTAAATAAATACTCACTTACAGAACCTTCAAGATAATTTGAGGTTTTTTTAACAATTAGAGAATCCTTCTCCAATTATCCTCTTTTCCAATAATCTCTGTTGCGTGTTTAAAGGATAATTTTAGTTTCTATAGCTTCCGCACAAACACGAATGCGCAATACATTTCACATATATTAACATCAACATCATAAAAATTAAAAAAAACGAGCTCCTTTTAAAAAGCTATAAAAACATAACGTTATCGCTACCACAAATGCAACGGTTAAAAAACAAAGAATACCTTTTTTTACCAAATAAGATAAAAACGAGACATGTTCCCGAGACTGCATCCTTAAAGAAGAAAAATCATTCTCAATACAATGATTAGATGCCTGAGCACCCATCATCCCCTTTTCTTCTATCACAGCATGCTTCCCTACTCCCTCAGCCTTTTTAAAAGAAGATTTCAGAGCATCACTGGGCAAAGGGCTTCTATTTTCTTGCTGCAACGTATTTTCAACATTTGTTTGGAGTGAAATTATGCTGTTTTCTTTCGAAAAATTTTGCACCTTTTGAAGTAATAAGTGTTCTTGATTTCCCTCACATTCGATGTGAGCAAGTTTTTGTACAACAGAATCAGGTGATTTTGAACGAGACACCCGTCGTGTTACCGCTGCTTCTTCTAAGCTTTTTTTTTCACTCTGCAAACTTTGAACAATTGTTTTAATCTGCTCTAAAAACTGGAAAAGCTTTTTTTCTCTTTGACGACGTATATAATGTTCAGCCAAAATGGCCCGACTAATATCATCTAAGTAAGATTTAAAATGCTCTTCTACAGAACTCTGCTGCATTAAAGAACGGGGCGAATGCTTCATTTGCATTTGCGCATAAACGGTGCGTAATTTTTGAGCAATATCCGACATCGTTACTTCTACAGAAGTATCCATTCTCTCTTTCTGTTCAACAAAAGAAAAGACTTTATCGTTCCTAACCTGTTTGGTCGCCTGGTCGATCGTATGACCCTTCGTATTCACAAACGCCTACCCCTCATTAACCTTTTTGAAAAGAATCGCAACAAATGATGAGAAAGTGTGCTCTATTTTAGTAAATAGAGCTTTAAGAACTCCCAAAAACTTTTGTATTAGAAATATTTTCCCCAATTTTTATCCAAAATATTTGAAAGAAAGATCTTTGATTCTTCTGTCTTCAAGATTTGAAGAGCAAAATCATTCCCCCCATTTTTATCTTTTTCACTTAATTTTTCATTGCATAAAGGACCTATTGCACCATCATAAACAAAGCATAAGAAGCTAAAAAAGAATATTCTCACAAGACAGATTGATTTTTTTACTTTTTATTCAAGCAAATAAGGCAATTATGGCAATGCAAAAATATGAAGATTGAAAATGACGACGAGAAAGTACAAGTAAACATAAAAAAGCTTATACGAAAGAGAACACAAGTTATAAATTGAGACTTCATTCTAAACAATTTGGTTTCTTATGAGTATTGCTATAAACTTGTAACATACAAACAAAGAGGATCATTATGAAGACAATTGTCGCTGTCAAACGTGTTGTTGATTATAACATCAAGATACGCGTCAAACCCGATAGTACAGGCGTTGATCTGTCTCACGTAAAAATGTCTATGAATCCTTTTGATGAGATAGCCGTGGAGGAGGCCGTTCGCCAAAAAGAATCCGGTAAAATTTCAGAAGTTCTTCTTGTTTCAATTGGCCCAGAAGCAGCTCAAGAAACTCTACGAACAGGACTTGCAATGGGAGCTGATCGCGCACTTCTTGTCACAACGGATCAAACACTTGAACCCTTAGCAATTGCTAAGATTCTCAAAACCATTGTTGATGAAGAAAAACCCGACATGGTCTTTTTAGGAAAACAAGCAATTGATGACGATAACAACCAAACAGGACAAATGCTCGCTGCTCTTCTTGGGTGGGGACAAGCAACTTTTGCCTCACATCTTAACATAGAAAATGGGCATGCTACAGTTACTCGTGAAGTTGATAATGGAACACAAACCCTTTGTCTTCCCCTTCCCATGGTTATGACCGCCGATCTACGGCTCAATGAACCGCGTTACACCTCTCTCCCCAATATCATGAAAGCAAAAAAGAAAATTATTGAACAAAAATCTCTTACTGATCTTGGCGTCGATACAAAAGCACGCTTAACAATTTTAAGCGTTGAAGAGCCAAAACCCCGTCAATCCGGTATAAAAGTGGCAAATGTAGTAGAACTTGTCAGAGCCTTAAAACAGAAGAACTGCATTTAATATTCTCACCACTAGAGTAAAAGCAACACTCACATAAAAGGGCAAAAACTTATGGCAATTCTTTTATTGGCCGATCATAATACAGAAGAAACAGCAAAAGTACTCACCGCTGCACGCGTACTCAGTAATGATATCGATATTCTGGTTTGCGGAGAAAAAATTCAAACGATAGCGGAAAATAGTGCTAAACTTAATGGTGTGCGGCAAGTTCTTATTGCAAAAGCAGACTATTTAGCCCATCAACTTGCCGAGCCTATGGCAGATACAATTCTCATGTTAGCAAAGGATTATGATGTGATCATGGCAGCATCCAGCAGTACTGGGAAAAATGTGATGCCGCGCGTAGCAGCTCTTCTTGATCTTATGCAAATTTCAGATATTACCGCCATTCTTTCACCCAACACCTTCAAACGACCAATTTATGCAGGTAATGCATTTGAAACTGTACGCACCAATGATTATAAAAAGATTATAACAGTTCGCACCGCTTCTTTCACCCCAACGCCTTCCCAAAATAATTCTGCTCCCATTAAAACAATAACACCAGCTTCCAATCCAAATCTTTCTTCTTTCGTAAAAGCAGAAACAAACAAAAGTGATCGTCCTGAGCTCACCTCAGCACGTGTTATTATATCAGGCGGGCGTGGTCTTGGTTCTCAAGAGAAATTTATGGCCCTGCTTCTTCCTCTTGCAAACAAATTAAATGCTGCTTTAGGTGCCAGCCGCGCAGCAGTGGATGCAGGCTATGCTCCCAATGATTGGCAAATCGGACAAACAGGAAAAGTCGTTGCCCCTGAACTTTATATCGCCGTTGGCATTTCCGGTGCAATCCAGCATGTAGCCGGTATAATGGATGCACAAATTATTGTTGCCATTAATAAAGATGAAGAAGCTCCCATCATGCAAATTGCCGATTACACCCTTGTAGGTGATCTCCACCAAATTATTCCAGAATTGGAGAAAGCTTTATAAGCCATGAAAGCACCTCTGCATGACCAACGTGAAAGTATGGAGTTTGACATAGTCATTGTCGGAGCAGGACCTGCAGGGCTTTCTGCCGCAATTCGTTTAAAACAAATTAATCCTGAGCTTTCTGTCACAATTGTTGAAAAAGGGACCGAAGTTGGTGCACATATTCTCTCTGGCGCAGTTGTTGACCCCATTGGTATCGATACACTCTTATCAGAATGGCGAAATGACAATGATCATCCCTTCACGACCCCTGTTACCCGTGACCAATTTTTTTTTCTAAAGCCTCAAAAGGCTACAATATTTCCTAATATTCTGCATCCCAAAATCTTATCAAATGACGGGTGTTATATCGTTTCGCTTGGAAACGTTTGCCGCTGGTTAAGCAAAAAAGCTGAAGCATTGGGTGTTGAAATCTATCCTGGTTTCGCAGCAACAGAACCCATCATCCAAAAAGATAACGGAGCTATTATTGGTGTTCTCACCGGAGATATGGGGCTTAACAAAGATGGAACTCCTGGAAAAAATTATATGCCTGGTATGGCTTTATTGGCAAAATATACTTTAATTGCGGAAGGAGCACGCGGCTCAATTGCAAAACAACTGATAAAACATTTCAACCTTAGCAAAAATCGTGAACCACAAAAATTTGGTCTTGGTCTCAAAGAGCTCTGGGAAATTGATCCCAACAAACACCAACGCGGTTTAGTGCAACATTTCACGGGTTGGCCCTTAGACAATAATACCGGTGGCGGTGGCTTTATTTATCACCAAGAAAACAATATCATTTCTGTCGGTTTTGTTGTGCACTTAGATTATAAAAATCCTTATCTTTCTCCCTTTGAAGAATTTCAACGTTTTAAAACACATCCAAAACTCTATAAAATCTTTAAAGGTGCAAAGCGTCTTTCCTATGGTGCACGTGTTATCAGCGAAGGAGGTTGGCAATCTGTACCAAAACTCACCTTTCCTGGTGGGGCACTTATTGGCTGCTCTGCTGGATTTGTCAATGTTCCTCGTATCAAAGGATCACACAATGCCATCTTATCTGGCATATTAGCTGCCGATAAAATCGCTACCGCTCTTGCACAAGGGCGTGCCCATGATGAGGTTAAAGAAATCGAAGAACAATGGCGAAAAGGGCTCATTGGCAAAGATCTTTATAAAGTGCGAAATGCCAAACCGCTCTGGGCAAAATATGGGACAAAATATGGAATTAAACTTGCCGGTTTTGATATGTGGTGGCAACAACTGTTCGGATTTTCCTTATTTAAAACACTCTCCCATGGAAAGGAAGATTATGCATGCCTTGAATCAGCAGAAAAATTTCAACCCATTGCTTACCCAAAACCAGATGGCGTTATAACCTTTGATCGCCTTTCAAGTGTTGCCCTTTCCAATACGCATCATGAAGAAAATCAACCTTGCCATTTAAAAATAGCCTCATTAAAAAAGCAAAAGGACTCTGAATATGCAATCTACGGAGGACCTTCCACAAACTATTGCCCCGCCGCTGTCTACGAGTGGCTAGAGTATAATGATCATCTGACTTATATGATCAACGCTTCAAATTGTATACATTGTAAAACGTGTGACATCAAAGACCCAAACCAAAATATCACTTGGATCTGTCCGCAAGGCAATGAGGGCCCCTTCTATCCCAATATGTAATTTTCCAATGTATAATCATTGTTCATTCTCCTAAAATTGAAATATACAAAACGCAATGGATAAAAATATTTCCCTCAGATCAGAAATCTATCAATTATCTTCCTGCATACGTTCTTTCACAATGTAAAAAGAACTCTATTCTCATATAAAATACTCTCCCTACCGCATGACTTTTTTCAATAGAAAAACATAACATATTTTTATCAAAATTTTTTTATTTAAATGACAAAACAATAATGAATATATTCATGACAATTCTGCGATAAAGGAACAGCCGCGGTTCTCGAAAACCTGAAGGAAAGTAAGCCTGTTCTACTTTACCCCCTCTCCCATATGATCCAAAATGCTTTTAGCCCTCTCATAAGAAACATCAATCGTTTTAACTAGCCAAGAGCAAAACCTACGGAGGTACAATTCAAGTTTATTTTTTCTCCTACACTTGTCAAGTAATGCTCACTCAAGAAAAACCACGAATGAATGTAGAAAAAACATTGTGAGATAAAGAGATAAAGAGCATGCTTGTTCAAGCCCTTTATAATGTTTCTACTGATAATGACACGAAAAAATCTTTAATCTCACATTAACCCTTTATTTTTGCATCAAGGATAATCGCCTTGCATCTAACCTTTACCAATATACTGTAATGAATGTGTACAAATACCGTAAGAATAAGCAGATGCCAAGCCATGGAGACTATCGCTATTAGCAAAACACCTGATAAAAAACAAAATAGCTTTCATGACCACTCTATGACGCGTTTTATAGAGTTGTTTTTTTATAAAGCTTGTGCTTTCGCTATTGCTTGTAAATCAACATCCAAATTGAACACAAGTGGTATATTTAAAAGAAAGATTAAGGTGAATGAAAGCTCTGCACGCCGTTCCAGCTCTTGTAGCTAGAGCAAAAATATTGCATATTCTATTTGAGTAATCTCTGAAACTAAAATACAGCTTCATTTAGCAAGAATATGAAATCTGAAAGGAAAAAAACTATTTTTCTCTTTACTATCATCTGTCCATTCGGTTTTAAAACTTTCAAAAGCATCACAATATCCTCTAAAAAGAAGAGATAACGTATTGTCCCCGCTTTTATTACTTACGTTTTTTTATGGGAGCATATCCTTCAGAAAAAATAAGGTATCCAAAATTAAAGCAAACTTGTGTTGTTCAATCATGGGCTTATTTTTAAGAATAGCTCTCAACACATATCAAACAATTATTTCGCGACACTATCCGAAAAAGGTATAACGCACTCCTGTGAACGAACAGTTCCACATTTACGAAATAAAAAGCACAAGCTAATAGCATCATTTTCTCTGCGATCCCCAATGATGCGATAATCTTTGCTTTGAGAAGGTTTCAAGATGCACGAAAATGATTTTGATTAATTGACTATAAGAAGAACTAAGATAATTTTACGATATTTAAAGCTCCTAATCAATAAGCAAAATAATAAATTCTCCATTATAAATCAAATCTTTAAGATAAAATTTAGCCTTAAACTTTTCTAAGGTACTCATTATACTGTATACTGTTAAAGCTGTAGAGAATATGAAAAAATAAAGTATTTTTCTGATAAGAGCTTATATTTGATTAATAACAATACAGTCAGCTGCCAGTTAACTGTATGTGTTTCAAAAGGAGTTATTTACATTTGCTCAGAAAAATATTTTGGATATCAATAGAATATTTGAAAAATCGGCGTTATGGAAATAATCTAAAAAGCTTAGCTTTTAAAAAAGCACAAACAAGCATGAGATGATAACATGCGCAAAATTGTTTTTTGGTTCTCGAAGGAAAAACTTTATAGAAAATCATGGGGCTGATAGAATATTGGTTACATTTGGAATTTGTTTTACTGGAAAAAATAACGCGGATCAAAATAGATAATAATGTTAAATTAAGACGTTAAATATGAAATTATCTTATTGTAGTGTAATCGATTATTCGAGTAAGGTAAGCCTTTGTAATGATAAAAAATGTGCTGGTAAAAAATGAGCCAAAATGGCTTATGAGTATGGATAAAAATCTTGTGGTGAGGAGAGTTTAATGAAAAGAAAAGAGCATGTGTGAAAAAGCATATTTTATAGGTGCGCATGCTTATTCTGCACCCGTTATAGAATCAGGGCTTTATCTTGTGGCAACACCTATCGGAAATCTTGCAGATATTACGCTTCGTGCTTTGCAAGTACTTGCAGGAATTGATATTTTAGCGTGTGAGGATACGCGAGTAACACGTGTTTTGTTGGAACGTTACGGTATTCAAAAAAAACCTTTTCTCTATCATGAATATAATGCGCAAAAAGCGGGTCCGAAGCTCTTAGCGGCTTTAGCAGAAAACAAAACAGTAGCACTTGTTTCAGATGCCGGAACACCACTTATTTCTGATCCTGGATTTCGATTGGTGGAAGAGTCCCGTAAAGCTGGTCATAAAATTATTCCTATTCCTGGAGCATCCGCTCTTTTAGCCGCTCTTATACCGACAGGGCTTCCTACTGATAGCTTTTTTTTTGCAGGTTTTTTGAGTGCACGAAAGCTACAGCGCCGAAAACGGTTGGAACAATTAAAAGAGATTCCAGCAACTTTGATTTTTTATGAATCACCGCATCGTCTTGTTGAAACTTTACAGGATATGGTCACTCTTTTTTCGGCTGATCGACCTGCTGCCATTTGTCGTGAATTAACAAAAAAGTTTGAAACAGTAGATGTTTCCAATTTGGGAAATTTGTTAGAAAATTACAGAAAACAAGCACATATTCGTGGGGAAATTGTTGTCCTTGTTGGAGAATCATCTTCTTCTTTAAATGTGATAAGTGATCAAGAAATTGATGAAATGCTATTAGAACGCGCACGGACACATTCTGCTGCTCAAGCGGCAGCTTTTGTTGCAAAAAAAACTGGTTTTAAAAAGCAGGAACTTTTTCAGCGATTAATCTTTTTAAAAAATGCGTAAAATGATACAAAAAAAACGCAGACAAAAGTCTTTTTATCGAGGGGTTCGTGCAGAAAAATTGGCAGCTTGGTGGCTACGTTGCAAAGGGTTTCACATTGCCGAAAGGCGTTTTAAAACAAAATGTGGAGAAATTGATTTAATTGCACGACGCGGAAATCTTGTGTTAATCGTTGAAGTTAAAGCACGTTCAACGTTGGCTGAAGCAATGGAAGCGGTTTCCCGAATGAATGAAAAGCGAATTAAGGCAGCTGCCGATATTTGGCTCGCACGGCAAAAAGATTATGCCCTTTTGTCTGTACGCTTTGATTTAATTGCAATTTTACCTTGGCGTTGGCCACAGCATATCCCTGCATTTTTTACATCTAATCAATAAACGGCACCCCCCGTTTTAACCATATTCAATAAAAAACATTTCGTTTTTATGTGCATATGCGTTAAAAAGTGTGTAATAATTAAGCGCTATAAGGAGCGAAATATGGATGATTATGAAAAGTTTGCAACAGGTTTGCTCATTGTTTTTGGAGCGCTAATTATTGGTGGCTTAATGGCAATGCATATTGTGCTTATGAATAAACCGGGGTTTTTATTTGCATTAGCCGCAGCTGTTGTTGGTTGGTTTTCTGCTTTTGCCGTTCTCTTTGACAAGCCTAAAATCTATTTGGGCTTGATTATTTTTGCTATGTTATGTGTTGCTTCTTCAATTAGCGTTTATGTTAGTTAAAACACCTGAAATGTTGATTGAAATTCCTTTTAAAATATGAAACTGAGAAATAGATAATGAGACTTAGCTTTTTGGGAACGGGTACAATCAGTGCTTCAATGGTGAATGGCTTAATGAAAAGCAACTTTGATGTTTCTTCCATTATTGTTTCGCCTCGCAATGCACAAACAGCAAAGCGCCTTTCACGCACTTATGATAAAGTTATGATTGCTGAAAATAACCAAGCGTTGCTCGATGTTAGTGATTGTGTTTTTCTTTGCTTGCCCAACCAAATTGCAGAAGACGTTTTGTGCTCTCTTCGTTTTCGTCCAGAACAGCTGGTTATTTCCGTACTTGCTATGGCAAAAGCAGCAGAAATAGAAAAGTGGATTAATCATAAAGTTTATCGTGCTGTTCCATTACCTTTTGTTGCAGAATGCAAAAATTTGACACCAATCTATCCCAATCATCCCTTTTTACGCACTTTATTTGATGCATTGGGGGGCACATTGGTGCTGGATAAGGAAGAGCAGTTTAATCTTTTTATGACAGCTGGTTCACTTATGGGAGTATATTTTAATTTTATAGAAACTGCCCATCAATGGTTTATAACACAAGGGTTAAAAAAACAGCAATCAGCAGAATTCCTTACCATGATGTTTGGAAATCTTACAGATGAAATGCGTAAAACTATAGCAACGGATCGTTCTGTATCTCTCGATTTTGCACTGCTTGAAAAAGAGTTTTCAACAAAGGGTGGAACAAATGAATTTTTGTCAAATTACTTTTCTCATCAAGGAGGAAGGAATGCTTTAACAACAGCTCTTGAGGCTACTTTGCAAAAAATGAATGCTTCTAAAAAGAAATGTTGAGATTTATATCAAGAAAACTCGTATCAAAAAATGATTTTTAAAATATTTTTTACAACCTTTTACAATTTTTCTAAAATATTTTTATTTTCGGTCTTCTTCTTTTTGCCTCAAGTCCAATATTTTTTTCTACCTCATGGCTCTATCTCTTCTAATTTGGGTCCCCTTCAGGTTACCCAAACGTATGAATAATTTTTTGTTTATTTAACCTATATACTCCACTCACACATTAAAACTTCCCCTTACAAAGAAGCAACTATTTTTACGTCTTCCATAATTGTGTTTTAATAAACTCTCTTAAACAAACATCCATTTAAAAAAGTTGATTTTTTATTTGATCAACAATTTTACGATACAGTTTAGTATGCTCTTCACTAGGCTTAGCAACAAAAATAGGGATCCCCTCATCTGAAGAAAATCGTAAAGCTGCATCAAGCGGTATTTCCGCTAAGAAAGGGACTTCTCGACGTTCCGCTTCTGCCCGTGCACCACCATAGCCAAAAATATCATAGCGTTTTCCCGTATCAGGAGCGATAAAATAACTCATATTCTCAATGATTCCTAAAATAGGAACATTGACTTTCATGAACATTTCTATTGCTTTACGCGCATCCACTAAAGCAAGGTCTTGGGGCGTAGAGACAACCAACGCACCTGTTAATTGTACCTGTTGTGCAAGCGTTAGTTGTGCATCCCCTGTACCGGGCGGCATATCAACGACTAAAACGTCCAGAGGTCCCCATAAAACGTCTCGTAACAATTGCGTTACCGCTGCCATAACCATAGGACCACGCCATACTACCGGCTTTTCTTCCTCAACCAAAAATCCCATCGACATCAATTTAAGTCCGAATTTTTCAAGAGGTTGAATTTTTTTTTCTCCAATGAGCTGTGGTTTTTGATTAACAAGTCCTGTCAAACGCGGCAAAGATGGACCATAAATATCAGCATCCATCACCCCCGTCTTGAAACCAGAATCTTGTAAAGCTAAGGCGATATTTATTGCCATCGTCGATTTTCCGACCCCTCCTTTTCCAGAAGCAACAGCAATCACATGCTGCACACCTTCTATGGGCATTTTGATCGGTAAGAGATTTGCTCTCCGTCTAGGTGCTGCCTTTGTTGTTTTTTCTGCTGTAAGTGTGACAACAACAGATTCCACTCCCTCCAAAGCACATACCATCTTTTCAGCAGAACGACGCAATGATTCCCATTCTTGCACACCTCCATCAGGAACTGTAATGGAAAAAAAAACCTTACCATCAGCAATCAATATTTCAGAAAGAAGCCCCAACGACACAATATCACTTTCAAGATCTGGTCCTTTGATTTTACGTAATACGTTGCGGACAGCCTCACTTGTAATAGAATCCACGTTCTTTCCTCTCTATAAAAATACCAGAAAATATAAGCATAAGAACGAAAAATACTTACAGGTTCATCACCTGATAATTTTCTACTTTACTCAAAATTATAAAGTATAAATTACTTATATCTTTTCTCTTTAAAAATATGAAACCATCCTTAAATAAAGAATCTCAAACATAAAATCTGCTATAAAATCCTATCAATCGTGTTTGTCTACAACCACTTTAATGAATGTTCTGATAAAAATTTTGTAAAAACAAAAACTGAAAAAATTTTTTAATATTAAAGGATACTTTAAATTGAGTATACAATAATCAGTCATACTTTCTTTAATTCTTTAACGCCCTAGTCATTTATTTTCTATAGACTCAATCATTATTTCTGACACTCTTACAGTATCGTAAAAAAAGTATCACAGACAATTATAAGGTGTTTTGTATTCTTTCAAGAGCCAGAAAAACAATCTAAGATTGACTTTTTTTATATTTTTCCTTATGGGTTAACAGCCGTATGATATGATAAAATCGTTCATCTCGCGCATAACTGCTCATAAAACGAAGATTAAGAAGGGCCGCACTCCGCGGTATTTAAATAAATGAAACGTACTTACCAACCCTCTAAACTTGTCCGTAAACGCCGCCATGGGTTTCGTGCACGCATGGCTACAGCTGGAGGACGTAAAGTTATTGCTGCAAGACGTGCTCGTGGACGTAAGCGGCTCTCTGCTTAACCATTTAAATTTTCACAACCGTTGAGGATTGCTCACCATTTCTTCGTTGTGAAACTTTTGTTATGAACCTCTAATGCCTGCTTGCAGGCATTTAGTGAAATTGCGAAATGTTCTTTTATGAAGAAAAAACATCCCTGTCGTATTCGCAAAAGAGCAGACTTTTTGGCTGTCCGTACAGGAGAAAAGCGGCGTGGTCCTTTATTTTTGCTCGAAGTTAAATCTCGTGAACAAACAACAGAAAGAAAAGATTCTCTTGTTGCACGTGTAGGCTTCACTGTTACTCGTAAAAACGGTAATGCTGTGAAACGTAATCGTATCAAAAGGCGCTTGCGTGAAGCCGTAAGAGTTGGTGTAACAAACCACATGGAAGCAGGAACAGACTATGTCATTGTAGCATATCGTGATGCGTTACATGCGCCTTTTACATCCTTAATTAGTGAATTAAATCGGCGAATAAAACCAAAAATAAAACATCAGCAACAACAACAAGGGTGTACGGATGGAATATAACCGCAATTTCTTTATCGCTATTGGCTTATCTTTCGTAGTGCTCATCGCATGGCAATTTCTTCATGTTGCTCCCAAACAAGCAAAGTTACAAAAACAACAAGTCATCGCACAGCAATTGTCAAAACAACAATCAACCCTTTCTACTACCACGACGAATTTTTCTGACGATACCTCAACGCATCAAGCAGCATCTATCATCGAACAGCCAATGACACCTGAAATCCGGAAAGCTGTATTGGCCAAAACAAAGCGTATTGCGATCAAAACCAATGAACTGGAAGGCTCTATTAATCTTGTTGGTGCACAATTTGATGATCTTCACCTCAAAAAATATCGTTTAACAGTCGATAAAAAATCACCGGAAATCGATTTGCTGAATCCTAAGGGTTTCAAAACGACTTACCTTGCTGAATTTGGTTTTGCAAGTGCATCTTTACCAGCAAAAGCTTTGCCACAATCGGATACACAATGGCAAATAGAGGGAAACAATACAATCCTGACTCCTTCAACACCCATCACTTTAATTTATAATAATGGACAAGGACAGATCTTCCGGCGTATTCTTTCTGTTGATGATCATTTCATGTTTACCATTGAAGATTCTATCAGCAATGAAAGTGATCAACCAATATATCTCTCATCCTATGCCCGCGTTGCACGTGCAGCACCACCAGAACATACAAATGCAACCTATTTACTTCATGAAGGTATGATAGGTATTGCAGGAGATTCGCTCAAAACTGAAAAATATAAAACCTTAGCAGAGCTTGACCCGAATCCTGATAATGGGCAGAAAAGTATGACTTTCTCCAAAGTAACAGGAGGTTGGATTGGTATTACCGATAAATATTGGGCTGTAGCAGTTATTCCCCCGCAAAATAAAGAATATACAAGCCGTTTTATTTATTTTGATCGTTTGCAAACGCATTATCAGTCTGACTTGCTAGGATCGCTTTTAACGATTGCTCCAAATGAAACAAAAACTATTACAAATCGGCTTTTTGCTGGTGCAAAACAAGTTGAAATTATTAATAACTATCAAAATGATCTAAAAATCAAAAAGTTTGCTCTTTTAATTGACTGGGGTTGGTTTGATTTCATCACCAAACCAATGTTTTCTCTCATTGATGTTCTTTATAAACAAACAGGAAATTTTGGTATCGCCATCCTTCTTGTCACGGTGCTCTTAAAAACTCTTCTTTTTCCTCTAGCCAATAAATCTTATAAATCTATGGCACGCATGAAGCTTTTACAACCGCGGTTGCTAGAAATAAAAGAAAAATATCCCGATGATAGAACCAAGCAACAACAAGCAATAATAGAACTATATAAAACCGAAAAAATTAATCCCCTTGCTGGTTGTTGGCCAATGTTGGTTCAATTCCCAATATTCTTTGCTCTTTATAAAGTTCTCTATATCACCATTGAAATGCGCCATGCCCCTTTCTTTGGCTGGATTAAAGATTTAGCGGCACCCGATCCAACTTCTCTTTTTAACTTGTTTGGTCTCTTGCCATATACAACGCCAACATTTCTTCTGATTGGTGCATGGCCTTTGATTATGGGAATAACGATGTTTTTACAAATGCGTATGAATCCTGCTCCTCAAGACCAAACCCAAGCGATGATATTCACATGGATGCCTGTTGTCTTTACTTTTATGCTCGCCTCTTTCCCTGTTGGTCTCGTCATCTATTGGGCATGGAATAATATATTATCAATTATTCAGCAAGGTATCATGATGAAGCGCCAAGGAGTTAAAATTGAGCTTTTTGATAATCTGAAAGCCATCTGGAGAAGATCACCCAAAAAAGAAGTGCATGAATGACAAGAGATTCTTCCCTTTCTGGAATTTTTTCTCGTAATTGGATTTTTATTCGTGGTGTACCAGCAATACGCTTTCTCCCCCCCGAAGGACCACCGGAAATTGCATTTGCAGGACGTTCCAACGTTGGAAAATCATCTTTAATCAACGCACTCGTCCAACAAAAAAGCTTAGCACGTACCTCAAATACACCAGGACGGACTCAAGAGCTTAATTATTTTGTCCCCGATGGATTCAGTGGGCAACTAGGAGACCTTCCCCCTCTAGCATTAGTAGATATGCCTGGTTATGGTTTTGCTGCTGCTCCTAAAAATCTTGTTGATGCGTGGACAAATTTGATTTTTAGCTATTTACGGGGGCGCACAACGTTAAAACGTGTATATATCTTGATTGATTCACGGCACGGAATTAAAAATAATGATGAAGATGTTCTTGCTCTCCTTGATAAAGCAGCTGTTTCTTATCACATTGTTTTGACAAAAAGCGATAAAATCAAATCAAATGCCTTGGAAAAATTAATTATGAGCACACAAACAAAGCTTCTTAAACGCTCAGCAGCTTATCCTGAGCTTCTTGTAACCTCTTCAGAAAAAGCTATCGGTTTAGAGGAATTACGTGCTGCCATTTTGCAAACCATCGCATAAGAGAACAATTCCTAGTCATTAACAATTTATTAATTATAATTACTAGCAGCTACTAATGATCTTGTACTTCTAGTCAAGCATCTTTATAAAAATGATTACTTGAAAGAATTCTCTTCAACTCTATTTGATAGTGTAAATTATGCTGACACTTTTTCACTCTCCCCTATCCGCTGCCTCGCGCTTCATACGCCTCATTCTTGGGGAATATGGTGTAACTATTCAACTGATTGAAGAATATGAATGGGCAAGAAGACACGAATTTCTAGCCCTCAATCCCGCTGGTCATGTTCCTGTTTTTCTCGATGAACACGAGGTTCCATTATCAGGTCCTCTTGTTATCTGCGAATATTTAGACGAAACACATGGAAGTTTACGACAAGAAAATAAGCTCTTTCCGGAAAATCCTTTAGATCGTGCGGAAGTACGCCGTCTCAATGACTGGTTCTTAAATAAATTCGAAAATGAAGCAACGCGCCATATCGTACGAGAACGAATCCATAAACGTGAAATGCCACTTGCCATTGGCGGTGGTGCTCCTAATTCACAAATTTTACGCAATGCACGTGCCAATATTTTACCACATATGAACTATCTCAATTGGCTCTGCGCCTCTCGCGATAGCTTAGTCGGTTCTGCCTTGTCCTATGCAGATCTAGCAGCAGCAGCCTCTATTTCTGTACTTGACTTTCTAGGGGAAATTGACTGGGAACAATCTCCTGCTGCCAAAGACTGGTATATGAGAATTAAATCACGCCCTTCTTTTCGTTCTCTTTTAACAGATCGCGTCCGCGGAATTGTTGCAAGTGCTCACTATGCAGATCTTGATTTCTAGCCTTCTCTCACAAACAAAAATAAAAGTGATATTCTATCTAAAGGATATTTATAGGTTTATGAATTTTTATGCATGCGTATAAACAATATAATAATACATTGATTTATGATCGCATTAAACAGAGAATAAAACCCATTATAATTGAATCACAAAAATCACTTTCTTATCGTGTCACAAAAAAGATCAGCACAGGGATAAAAAATACTTAAGAAAGGATTTTAAAGACTCTCTTTAAATACAAGAACTGTAGCATCATTGGAAGCTAGGCAAATAAAATAACAATACTTAACGCATGTTATACTCCATTCTTCCCAATATATGAAAAAACGCATTGCATAATATATATCCTATTTTCTCTATAATAAACAAAGCCTCATCATGCGTTTTTTACAACATAACAATTTTTTCAACTGACTTTCCTAAAAGATGAAGAATCCGGCCAACTCTCGTGTGTAAACAATCCAACTTCTTGTTAGCCCCTTGTTTTTACTCCTTTTTACGTGATTTTATTTATGTATAACATATTGATATACAATGATAAATAATCGTTTTCTTATGCGTCACAAATGGAATTGATGAGTGAAAATGACTAAGTGCCAAGAATTGTTAAAACATTAAAGGCTAACAAAACGTATGATAATGCTGATTTGCTCTATTCATGAAGCATAAAGATAGTGGCGCAAAATAGATTTTATATTATTCATGGATACTCTCTCGTGATACCACTCACGAGCACTATCATAAAATAAGTTTAGAAGAATTGATAAATATATTTCTTTAAGAAAAGCGCATGAATTGACAATATAGGTCTATTTTGTTTGGAAGATCTTATTTTGCATGAAGAACGCTCTCCTTTAAAGAACGAAAGAAACAAAAGCGTAAAGTAATACACAATCTTCATTAGGTTTCATAAGCAAACCTTACTTAAGAATATTCATCACACACTCTAACGAAAAACATCTCTATTTAAATTTGTAGATCTTATATCACTTGCTCTAAACGACAGTGTTTTACAGCACAACAAGATAAATTAAAGCAGGAAAAAAATTTTCTATAAAGAAAAAGAACCATTGGAAAGAAGGCAAGAATTTGCCTATACTGCACAGTAAAGTATCATAAGGAGATAAAAATGCGCCTTACAGTTGTTGGTGCAAATGGAAGAATGGGACGTGAACTCATTACAGCAATCCAGCAGAGGAAAGATGTAGAGCTTTGTGCTGTTCTTGTACGTAAAGGCTCACCGTTTGTAGGAAAAGATGCCAGTGCATTAATTGGTTCAGATTCTCTTGGGATTAGTATCACTGACAATCCCGAAAATGCCTTTTCTAATACAGAAGGTATTTTAGATTTTTCACAACCAGAAGCCAGTATTCTTTATGCTAACTACGCTGCTCAAAAAAGCCTTGTCCATATTATTGGCACCACAGGATTTAGCAAAACAGAAGAAGAAAAAATTGCAGATTTTGCGAAATATACAACTATTGTCAAATCCGGGAATATGAGCCTTGGAATAAATCTTTTAGCCAACCTTGTAAAGAAAGCCGCTAAAGCATTAGAAGCCGATGATTTTGATATCGAAGTTTATGAAATGCATCACGCTAACAAAGTTGATGCTCCTTCTGGAACAGCCCTTCTTCTTGGCCAAGCAGCAGCTGAAGGGCGCAATGTTATGCTTAAAAATGTGCGTGTCAACGAACGCAATGGTCATATAGGTAAACGCAAAAAAGGCACCATTGGCTTTTCTTGTTCACGTGGTGGGACAGTTGTTGGAGAACACAGTGTCATTTTTGCTGGTCCCAATGAGCGCATTGTTCTTTCACACACAGCGCAAGAACGCTCTATCTTTGCCAATGGCGCATTAAAAGCAGCTTTATGGGCACAAAATCATGAAAGCGGTCTTTATTCAATGTTCGATGTTTTGGGATTGAACGATAAATTTTAAACAATCAATAGAATAGAGGCAATTTATAATGGGACGCATACTTACACTAATTCGTCATGGACAAAGTGAATGGAATCTCAAAAACCTTTTTACCGGTTGGAAAGATCCCGATTTAACAGAAAAAGGTCATGCAGAAGCGATAGCAGCAGGAAAAAAACTGAAAGAATATGGTTTGAGATTTGATATCGCTTATACATCTGCCTTACAGCGAGCTCAAAAAACCGCTCAGCACATTTTAGAGCAAATGGGACAATCAGATTTAGAAGTGATAAAAAATCCCGCATTAAATGAACGTAATTATGGTGATCTTTCTGGTTTAAATAAAGATGAAGTACGCCAACAATGGGGGCAGGAGCAAGTGCAAATGTGGCGCCGCTCCTATACGATTGCGCCGCCGAATGGAGAAAGCCTACGCGATACCGGTGCGCGCATCTGGCCTTATTATCTTTACCATATCCAGCCTTATATTTTGCGCTCCCAAACTGTTTTGATCGCAGCACATGGAAATTCTCTTCGTGCTCTTATTATGGCGCTTGAAGGTCTCTCCGGTGAGGAAATTATATCTCAAGAATTAGCGACCGGCATTCCTATTATTTACACATTTAATCCGGATTCAACAATTTTATCAAAGACAGTCCTCACACCTTAAACTTCTAAAATCATGATCTCCCTTAAAAGTTCAATGCTATCGTTTTAAGCTGAAAAAATAAATTCTATAATTTTATTGACAGAGTTGCTTCATGCGCTTAGATGAATTTTATAAGCCCAGATGGCGGAATTGGTAGACGCGCAGGTTTCAGGTACCTGTGCCGTAAGGCGTGGAGGTTCGAGTCCTCTTTTGGGCACCATACTCTTTTTTATCCAAAATAATTTATTGATTTTCCATATATTTTTTACAGTGAGGGACGCGTAAATAAAAGTGAGGGAATAGGATTTTGCAACACGTCTCTCTAATTATTACGAATCAAGAGTTCTTTTCGGGGTGGTTTTTTAGCAAAACCAGAGGTCCAAAGGGTCTCTAATTCTAAAAAGTCAAAATCCTTAAAAATCTCTCGAACCGCATCACAATCATTGAGACTCAAGACAAATTTGCCTTGTATGCTTTTGAGAACTTTTGCCATACTCACAAAATCATCTTCAACAAAATTCCCAGAGCTATAACACTTCTTCTTCACAAGATAAGGCGGGTCTAGGTAAAATAAACTGTCGGGTGCATCAAATAGCTCGATAACCCGTTCCCACGACAAATTTAAGATTGTCGTATCAAGAAGCTTCTGTCTAACACGTCGCATCCTTGATAACAGCTTATCGGGATTAAATGCTATAGGCTTTTTCCTTCCAAAGCCAAAAGAGACATACTCTTTTTTCCCATACATCACACAACGTTGGAGAAACAAAAAACGGGCAGCTCTTTCAACTTTGGAAAGGCTTTCTGGTTCAANTTTGTATCTTTAACATATTAAATATATAGATTTTTTATTTAAAGAGCTATTTTAAGATCAACTTTTAGACCACCTTCTACGGTTTATACAACTTTAGCTAATTTATTCCTTATTTTTCTTTGGAGTGAAGGATAAGATCTCTTTCTTTCTCCATCTCACTGCTCTCCCTAGCTTATATAGCTCTGGCCCCTCCTTGAAGCACCTAATTACGAATCGTGGTTGTGGATACACTAAAAAACTTTGCACACTCACGTGTTATTACATATCCATCTCCATCATCAAATATCATCTTATTACCTTTCTCTTTTTTATATTAATTAAATGGGCGGGGGTGCTGGGAGGCATGTGGAGCACTCCAGTTTTTAAAAATCTGCAAGTTTATTTTTTAGAGGTGCTTAATTTCATATTTCCAATCAGGTAATTGAGTGAGAGCTAATGCGAGTTATCCTCTGTGACACATGCATACATTGGCTTCAAAACAGGTGATTGCAACGCGCTTTTTGTTTAAAAAAATTTGATATAATTTGTTTATTGCACAAGAATTATTCTTGAGAGTTGTATTTCGATAATTTTTAAAAAGGCGGTCATAATCTTTTTGTGTTTTCAAATTTCTTCGTTTTTCAGAAGCAATTCCAAGTTCAGGCATATGCATATATTCAATATCAATGTTGTTTACAGCTTGCTCTAATTGTCTTTTTGAAAATCCGTGTTTTCTACTTATTGGATTTTTACGAACATCACATAAAGTTTTGATATTGTTTTCTATGAGACAACTAAGATAATTCTCAAGGGACTTACCTTCATAGCCAATGGTAAAAAAACAAAATTCCTCATCTTTAGCAGGCTGTATGATAATATGTTCGATGTTACACACGTTTAATTTCCTTATGTGAAAGGGTGGGGGTGCTCGTAGATATGCGGGGAACAAAACACCCCCATAAGGTTAAGCAGCTTTTGTTGAGAGTTGTTGTATCTCTCGTTCTATCTCTGCTAAAAAGGTTTCAACAGCTTGATTGATCTGTTCAATTTGTTGATCATCACGGAGAACACGCTTGACTTTCATGCGTAAGTGAAAGAATTCCCCCGTAAAACGTGGGTCATAGCTTACGAAATCACACCATTTTCGTCCTGTACAAGCCATTTGGAATTGCATTTGTGCGTGATATTCTGGTTTGATTTCGTCACCTATACAAAAGCGCATATGTGTTACTGATCTCGGGCATTTGACTTCGATTAAACCGTCTTCTCCAATGAGACCATCGGGGCTAGCCCCCGCCATTTCTATTGTGGGGTGTTGGATAAAGCCGCACTTTGTTATATTGGCATCATAAATGAAGCCATATTCTCTCAAGGCATCATCTTCATGTTCAATACCCCATCTCATATCTTCAGTTTCATAATAAGGGCTTGTTTCGCCTGTTAAGCGCTCTGTTATGAGTTTGATTTTGTAGTCTTCATATTTGCTCGTAGGCAATCCTTTTGTAGTTTTATTGAGTATGTTGTAAATGTTTGATGCGGTGACTTTACCCAAGCGCGCTTGAAACCATTCTGCTGTTCTTTGTTCCATCTCACACCGCCGTTNATGAGTTTGATTTTGTAGTCTTCATATTTGCTCGTAGGCAATCCTTTTGCTGTCTTACTGAGTACGCTGTAAATATTTGATGCGGTGACTTTACCCAAGCGCGCTTGGAACCATTCTGCTGTTCTTTGTTCCATCTCACACCGCTGTTTGTTGCTCTTGTGATGGGAGCGATTGTAGAGCTTTTTCTTTTTGAATATTTTTTCTTCTTTCCAAATGCCCCAAAACCAATTCTGCTTTTTTACAAGACATATCTGTTAGTTTTTCTGCTTCTGCAAAATAAAGAAGACTACTTTCATTTGTCCCTGTTTCTTTAATTAATTCTTCGATTTGCTTTATCTGTTTAGAGGAAACTTTTTGATTATTTGTATCGCCTTCTTTGATTTGCGGTTGACCATCTGTATCGTCTTCTTTACTTGCTACATTAAGAAGCATGCCTAACAGGTATCTCCGTGCGTAGGTAAGTGTAGAACTAACTGATTGTATGTTATTTTTAGAGCCTGTACTGTCAATTGGAAATGTTCCTTCTGTTGAGATTTGATTTCCTGAAGGATGAGACAGAATTATTTCTATGGTAACGTTTTTTTCTGTTTAATGTTTAATATAGTTGTATTTTGCAAACCCGTCCTTTACAGCATCAATGTACTGATCAAGCATAGCGTATTTGCTGTTTGTATGGGTGATTGTAGAGTTTTTTCAATATTTTGATATTTTGTTTGCATAGCAGAAAGATCACGGACAAAGTTTTGGCGCTCTTGTCGTTCTATTTCTTTTTCTCTTAAATCAAGAAGACGCTTTAAGCGGTCAATACTGACGTCACTTTCTAAGGCTTTATTTAAAATACATTCCATAGCAGTTTGTTCGACGGCTAAATGATGTGTTTCTTCAATTTCTATTAGGTTAGTGTTTTGTTCACTCATTTTGATTTCCTCCATTACGCGCAATTCACGTGTGGCGTGAATCACGCATGTTTTAAAAGGCTGGTTTGGCTGTTAGAAAGGGCTTATACGCTCTGTCTTTTCCTAGGGATATGTTCTCGGCTTTTCTATTATAACTAATATATGTGTTGCTTGAAATACATGTGTTACCACATACAACAGCATCACCACCAATATGAGCTTTTTCACAAATATTGCATTGCCGTGAATTTCGGCTATTCCGTAAACTTGCGTATTATCGAAAATATGTGCATTGGATTCAACACAAGCGTTTCCAAAGTCTCTCAGTGCACGCATGCAACGAACTGGGCGACGATAGAGAATGTCTATTTCATCAGTAAATTCGTATTTTTTTCCATGGTTTATTGCCTCTCGCCCTTTGTGATGATTTCATCATTGATGATCTCTGCGTTCCCTGAATAAATGCATAACCATAGATTTTGGCATTTCCTCCAACTTTTGCTCTGATGGAAATCAATGGACTGTCATAAATTTTAGCTTTTCTACTAATAAATGCAACACTAGAAACCTGTGCATTTTCGTAGATTTGTGCATTGGCAAAAACACGAATATGTCCAAAAATCTGCGCATTGCCAAAAATATTAGTTTCTCTGGTAACAGATTCACTACCAAAAACACATGCATTTTCATAAATACCAGAAATGTTATCAATATAAGCATCACCAAAAACCTTGGCATAACCATAAACTTTTGCATCATCACCTACCCAGCAATTACCATCATGACTGAGGTTGTCTTCTTTTTGTATAAAGCCGCCTAGGTCTCCTGCTTTAACAGCATCAAAATCTCTTAAGGCTTTAATTCAGTGAAGAGTTTTTCCAGCAAACTCTATTGTTTCATCAGTCATTTCGTATTTCTTTTCCATGATTGTTGCTCTTAATGCATGCTTTGTCTTTATAAGCTCTTGAAACAGCAAACCAATGCCTTCTGCTGCTGGTACAACTTTTTCTATTCCATTTGCGGTTTGAAGTGTGATGGTCGGACAATCCATAAGTTGCTTTTGGATTTTGTCTTGATACGGTAGCAAATTTCCACCTGCTGCTCGTCTGTAAAACCACCCTTTTTGCTGTAAGAAGAAAATGAATTGTTTTGGTTGTATCTCGAGTATTTTAGCGGCTTCTGTAAGACCGAAGAGTCCGTTGTGACGTTGCAAACTTTCAAGAGCAGCTGCTTTGGGTTTAAGGATACTCACTTCACTTTTAAAATCTCTAATTGTGTGACACTTTCTAAAAGCAGTTTTTTTCACAAAGAGAGGGTCTTCTAAAGCGTTTGCAAGGTCTAAAGGTTTCTTTGCACGCCGTTCACATTCAATAAAATATTGACGGGCTTGTTTACCTTTTTTATTACGCTCTACCATGGCAAGCTCTTTTGCCATGTCTAATGTGAGGTGATAGTCTATGGCTGTAACAGCTCTAGATTTTGCGCTCCCCAATTTTGTGGACCGCAAATCTTGTGTTTTTATAAAATCACTTTCCTCTTCAAATTCATATTGATGAATACGATCCTTAATTCAAGTAGAGAAATCTTTCCCTATTTCCAAAAATTCATGTAACTCACGTGCGTTGACCGTTTGAACGGTTTCGTGTTTGATTGTATTGTGCTGGATAGCAATAGGCTTTTCCATTACGAACCTCATGTTGATGGGATTGATGAATGAAAGGGGGGCGCTTTTAAATGCGCCCTTCAGAATTTAAAGCACATCACAAGGATGCAAACGGTGTTGTTGTTCGTAAGAATCATACATTGCATCGTCATATTCATGCTGTTTTATATCGTCTAAAAAAACGTATGCTGTGATGTGTAAAATAACGTCATGAGGTATGTTTCCGTTAAAACACTGTTCTTCACGTTCTCTAAGATAAAATTCTGCGATATCTTCAGATATATCTTCGCAGCTCTTTTAAGAAGGATTGATGCGAAAGATTTGGATTTCATTATTTGCCTCGTCAATAATTTTTAGAACTTGGCTTTCATCAAGTGGTCCTGACCGACCAATGTTTTGATCATCATTATAGACAACTAATAAAATTTTATCAGAATTTATAAGAATTTGCTTATCCATAATTTCCCCTCCCTAACACCTCTTGGCGATTGTTTGTGCGTGGTTTATGGATACCAATGTAGCGATTTTAAAAATTTTTTTAAAAGTAATAAACTAAAGGCTTGCTTGAAGAGAAGTATAAAAATATTAATTCATATTCTGGCTGGTTTAATCCAGTCGATAGGTGCACACCATTCTAATTCTACATCTACGATATCAGCATATTTTCCATTTATACTGGATAAAACCCATTTCCCTTTTTCTTTCCCGAGACGTAATACTTTGATGTAAACTTTTCCACATTTAGTTTTTATGATAGCGCGGTTGTTAATAAGATCCTCTGGTGGCAAATGATAGGAATAAAAAAGAAGGCTTCCTTCTTCAATGGCTGGAAACATAGAATCACCTACCACGCGAACAGCAACAGTTCCTTTAGGAGCAGATGGCGGGGCTTCTACTTCTTCTAGACAACCAGAATCTATTGCGATTATTTCTCCTCCGACTCCTACAGATCCAATCAAAGGAACTAAGTGATTAGGAGGAATAGAAGCACCGGTAAGCTTTGATATTTCTAATAATTCTCGAGCAGAAATATCTCTTGTTTCTTTTAGCATTTTATTGACGGCAGCACGATCTATCGAGCGACCTAAAGAAGCGGTTAGCTGTCTTGAAAGCTCTGATTGGCTTAATCCAGCTTCAGATAAGGCATTTTGCAACCATTGTGAGATACTTATTGTCATATCTTTATTGTAGGTACGTTGTATACAATCGTCATTTTCTAATTTAGCAACATGTGGTTTCATTATTAATTTTCTTTCTTAACATTGTTTTTATAATCGCTACATAATGTACTATGAAACAATCTTCGGAAATAATAAATCTGTTAGGTGGGGTTCGTAGGGTAGTATCTCAGCTGCTTGGGGTTCATAGAACACGCGTGTATGCCTGGTTCCGTCCTATATCAAAAGGTGGAACTGGTGGAAGAATTCCAACAAAACATATCCCAATTCTTTTGAATGAAGCTAAAAGAATTGGAGCACCGATTAAGGCAGAAGACTTTTTCTCGTTTTTTTATAGGACGCAATCATGTGATTCTAAATTATCTTACAATCTGCTTTTATTGCTGCTTCTACAGATAGTAATGAACATCAACAGCATCATTCACATTCTTAAACAGGCATTAAATAAAGAGACAAAATTAATAGATTACGCGTCACCATGCGCACGCATAAATACGTAGTGCCTTAAGGGGGGATTATGATCACTAACGCACCAACTATTTTATGTCTTGATCTAGGGACCAAGACAGGCTGGGCGATCGTGGTGCTGATGGTCACATAACAAGCGATACAGAAGATTTTCAATCACGCCGTTTTGAAGGCGGTGGTATGCGTTATTTACGCTTTAAACGATGGCTTACTGAACTAAAAAGGTCCGTTGATGAAATTGACGCAGTGTATTTTGAAGAGGTACGCCGGCATGTAGGTACAGACGCTTCTCATATTTACGGGGGCTTTCTAGCAACCTTAACAGCGTGGTGTGAACATCATCAGATACCATATGAAGGCATTCCTGTTGGCACAATTAAGAAGGCAACAACAGGAAAAGGTAACGCCTCAAAAGAAAAAATGATTAAGGCGGTGTGTGCAAAAGGACATACGCCTAAAGACGACAACGAAGCAGATGCTTTAGCAATTTTATATTTAATGAAAGAAGGGGGGTATACATGTCCAATAAATTACCGTGGACGGAGGCTATTTGCAGATAAATGGATTCTTGATCTTGCTTGTTTATCTCCCTTTGAGTGCAAAGTTTACATAAAGTTACGCTTGCAAATGCTTTATACTGGAAAACCACTTTTAATAATATGAAGGTCCGGGCTGATTACACTGGCTGTTCAGTAAAAATGTTTATGAAAGCGTTAGAAGTTTTAATAAGCACAGGTCATATCAAACGTTTAGACGATGGGTGTTTATGGAGTTTAAAAGTTGAAGAAGAACTCAATAACTCTAATGAGAGTTTAGAGAAGGTATCGAAGACGTCACGGTCAAAGACGTTATCAGAGAGAGCAAAGAAAGCAGCGTAGGCAAGATGGGATAAACATACAAATGATGCTTGTGGTATGCTTAACGATGCTAAAGCAATGCTTAATGATGCCCATATATAACATAAACAATAACAGTTATAATAAAAAACTAATACTATCGTATTAGCAAAAAAGAAATTTGTTCTGAAAATTTAGAAACAAACGAACAGGTTCATGAGTCAATAGAGATTTATGCTTGCGGAAGCCAACCAGAGCAAATCACAACGGATGTAGAAAACCAACCTCCCAATCACAAGCAAAAGAACGTTCCCCAAAAAGCGAAGCGGACTAAATCAAAAGATGATTTTCGCTTACCTGAGGATTTTGAACCTAATTTGCAATACGCAATCGATAAAGGCTTAACCCATGATGAGGCGCTGTTAGAGTTCGAACGGTTCACAAATTACTGGATAGCAAATCCAAATAAAAATGCAAACAAACGGGATTGGTAAAGGACTTGGTACAATTGGGTCACAAGTCCTATCGGAATGCTAGAAAAGAAAAAAGCAAGATTAGAACAGGAAAAACGGTTAGGTGGTCATTATGGAAAATTCACTCATAAAACTTTTACAGAACAGTTTGCAGAGGGCTTCAACGAACTCAGAGATCATCTCTCATCTGGAGAAGATTATGGAAATGATCAGTCCGGGGCATCCATTGACGCTGAAAGCTGGGAATACATTGACTAAACAGGAGGAGGCGCAAACCTTAGATGCTTGAATCATCTACAAGCGTTGCTTTCTGTGAAAGCTTCAGTTAATCAAATTGAGCAAACTTCTTTCCTACTCTCAAGCATGAGAGTCCCTGCGAATACAGACGCCAAAGCCGTCGTTTTATCCTATGGCATGATGCTGGACCGCATTTCGTCATATGCTATGAAAAAGGGCGTCGAAAATATCGTAACGGGTCAAGCAATTGGGATATCAAAAACATTTATGCCAACTTGTGGAGAGCTTTTAACTTATTACCAGACAGTAGAAAACACCCTTCTTTCAAAAGCCGAAAATGTACGCAAGGCTGTTTTGAACACCCGTGAAAAAAGGCTGAAAGAAAAGGCAATGAGAGAGAATTCAAAACCACTCACGTTGGTTGAAAAGCAAAAGCTTGAAGGAATTTAAATGGTCTTGGGGAACAGTGAAATACATTGCAGGTTAGTAAACTAGTGAAAAGCGCTGATCATTTTGGGATTAGATATGTGTTTAAACCGACAAAAAGGCACCGTACAAAGAGATTTGAAGTTTTTTTACTACAATTAAAAACACAAAACGCTCTGTACGGTCTGATTTGAGGTAAATAGACCAATTGGTAAAATTATGGACTAAAAACATGAGAATATTAAAAGACCTGTTCTTAAAAAAGCGTAAACAACCAATGCAAAAAGAGTTTGTTGCAACAGCTGTTGGTTATGTTCCTTGGGGGGGACGGAGCAGAGGTTTTTTAGGAATTAAAAAAAATCCCTACTTTATTCAAAGTATTTTGACATTTGCATCTGTTTCTTTGGTAATAGTCACAGCGGTTTTTGCAATTTTATGCAATTCTCATATTCCTTTTGAGTTGCAGAACAATCCAAAATACAAATGCGGAAATACAACAGGTTGGGTGAAACTAACACGTGATTTACAACAGTATATGCACAGACTTTTAAAGCTAATAAGTTTAGCGCTTGTCGTTTTAATTTTCCCAAATAGTTATAAGGAAATTGTTTCTTTGCCTATTATTTCTAAGTACGTGGAGTATAAGCTTTCTTTTCCATTGGATACTGTACTTTGGTACTCAGATATTGCTCTTTGGTATTCTTTTTTAGTTTGTGTATTGTTTCTTATGTTACGTACACGCAATTTAATAAACATATCTATTTACACACTACAGTGCTCAGTTAAAAAGCCATAGTAAAATTCCGATTTTATAAAACTGTTCAGATTACGTTGTCTCTTCTCAACGTTCATAGATGCAATCAACAAGAGCATAAAAAACTATCGTGGGTTGCTTGATTTTAAAGAACATGACCTCTAGGTGTGAAGAAAGATGGACTAAGTATTTTTAAAGATGCCCTACTTGCTCTAGAGGTGAAATATGTGGGATTGGGCTGTTATGCCGAGCTTGCCACAAATCATACTTTTGTTGCAATTTAAGCCAGAATTCCGCATCATTTAAACCCGCTTTTTCTAACCGTAAAGCTAAATTAATGCTAATCGCTGCATGACAGTTTAAGACGCGGGATAAAGTTAAACGTGCAACACCAAGACGATTTGCAGCTTCTGTTACTGTTAACCCTAATTCATTAAGCAATTCTTCTTTCAAAATGCCGCCAGGGTGTGGAGGATTGTACATCATAATAACACCTCAAAACTCAATGGTAATCTTGATAATCAACCAGTTCAACGTCTGTCCCAATGAAACGAAAGGTAACACGCCAATTTGCATTGACACGCATTGACCAGTAACCTTTTAAATTGCCCGTAAGCGCATGTAGACGATACGATTTAAGAGTAACTTGTTCAGGCGCGGATATTGTATCTAAAATTACTAAAATGTTTGCTAATTTTTTAGCATGCGCGGGTTGTATGCCTTTGCAGACTCCTCGTTCAAAGAATAATTTCAATCCTTTATGCTTAAAACTAACGATTGCCATATATACCCTCTTGATACTTGATACTATACACCATGCATTTATGTCAATTGATTATTTATCAAAGGGCGCCTTAAAACATAATTTTATATATTAAAAAACAATATTATCATTTTGAAATAATTGAAAAAATAATAAAATTATGCTAAGATTTTTTACATATTAAAATACAAATTTAAGGTAACTAAAACATGCTAAACAAAGTGACATTAATCGGACGCCTTGGTGCTAATCCCGAAAGCAAAACCATGACTTCTGGAGCAGAAATAGTCAATTTTAGTATAGCGACTTCTGAGAGCTATACAGATAAAAAAACCAATCAAAAAGTAGAGAAAACTGAATGGCATTCAGTTGTGATTTTTAATCCACATTTAGCAAAAATTGCACTTCAATATCTAAACAAAGGTTCAAAGGTTTACATAGAAGGAAAATTACAGACACGCAAATGGCAAGATAAAAATGGGCATGACCGTTACACAACAGAGATTGTCTTACCACAATTCAAAGGTGAATTGTATTTGCTTGATGCAAAGAAAGATCAATCGGCATCCCCTACCCCTTCACCCATTACTTCTCAAAATTATGCTATCGCTTCAGGTGCTCAAGATTATAGAACAGCTCTTAACGATAGCGTCCCATTCTGATTGAAAAAATATGGCTAAAAGAAAAAAACATGCAAAACGTGGTCGTCCTCGGATTAAAGGATGCATAAGAGAACCAAACGGACGCATCTCACGAGCAAAAACACCGCATGAACCCATGGATAAATTGGCACTTGAAATGCGTGCCAAACGCTTTGGCTTGACCATAGAAGAGGCTAAAAATCCACTTTCCAGTACCTATATCGGGCGGCTTTATTTGCAAGGCGAAATCAATTAAGACCAATATGATGCTGCGCAAAAATATCTTGAAGTGAAAAACAATTACCTATGTGCAAAAGGATTGCCTAATGCAATTTATGATGAAATGCCTACAACTTCTGATAACGGAGCAAGAGAGAAATGGGTACAGAAGGCAACACAACGTCTTTTAGCTGTAAAAGATGTTGTTCAAGAAGCTCAATGTTTACACCGTCAATATAACCTTCATGCCGCATTACAGTATCTTGTCATAGAAGATCAATCACTACCACACCGTGCTTTCATTGCGCATTGCTCTTAATGCGCTTTATAAACATTTTAGCCGTTAAAAAAGAATTGACATCAGATGAAAAATCATTAAAATGTGTATATATTTACACATCATGAGGGGAATGGAACAAGATAGCCGAAAAATCATTACAAAATTAAAGCGTGATGGCTTTGAACTTATCAAAGTGAAAGGTTCTCATCATAAATTAAAAAAAGATGATAAGGTTGTTATCGTTCCACATCCTAAAAAAAATCTTCCGATTGGTACAGCACGTTCTATCGCACAACAAGCAGGCTGGTTAAAAGAAGGAGAAGAAGAATGAAAAGATTTTTTGCTCTTGTTCATAAAGATGAAGACTCTGCTTTTGGTGTTCAGTTTCCTGATTTTGAGGGACTTTTTTCTGCTGCTGATGAGGAAGAAAATTTAATAGCAAATGCAACAGAAGCACTCCAACTTTATTGTGAAGATGTAGATAGAGTGCCTATTCCTTCAAAATTTGAAGAAGTCATACAACGGGAATCTGTCAAAACAGCTTTGTCAGAAGGAGCTTTTTTAATACAAGTTCCTTTTATTGAAAATGATTCAGAAGTCATACGCACAAATATATCAATTGAACGAGGGCTTTTACGTGCAATTGATAATTGTGCACAAAAGAGAGGTTTAACAAGATCTGCTTTTTTGGCAACAGCAGCCCGTCACGAGCTTAATATTTAGCTCATCAATCTGGAAAAATTTCTCACTCTCGATTTTTTTGCAAAAGCGTGTAATTGCATATGATCCGCAAACTATTAATGAAAATCAAAAGGCGGCAGGCAAACAAAACGCTATAGTTAAGAGGGATATAACTATCATTGATACTATATACATGGCATCTAATATTTCTGAACCTGTCATTGCCTTTCCCTCCTATAATAATTTCACAATAATTTATAAAATCTAAAATGTTTTAGAAAATTCTATATATTCTATTTTAAAATAAAAAAATACAAGATCATGATTTTTTTGTTGACATAGTGTAAAAAATCGTATTTAATGACGTCACTGCACTAGTTGTATTGTGTCTAAAATTCAAAAATATCCCCAAAAATTCAGCAAAATGTGAACTTGAAGCGTGGCTAGAAAGCCCTGTTTTCTTGTTAATTCTGGCTAATTAATTTTTCACAGAATAAAAATCAATATTTG
>NZ_JBHIMS010000071.1:0-111298 GCF_042194285.1 Bartonella sp. MM97QHHN
GCCCAAAACAATACCAATAAAATATTGAACAAAAAATCCTATTTCAAGACATTATTGGCAACAAGCAATTATAGGAAAAATCTGCCTTCATAAAAATAAAACATGAAAACAGCAAGGAGTTCAAAGAGAGCATGGCGCCTTTAAAGTAAAATATAGCACCCCATTGCAATGCATAAAAATAGGAAGTTGCCTAGGAATGAGTTAATCACAATAACGCTTGTTTTATACTACTTTAATAGAGAAAATTTTCTGCGCAGATACGATTTATAAAGACATTGCTGTATAAAGAGAATCGCATGATCTGTAATTTGTAAAAAGAATCAAATTCCTGTAGAAGCATGCTAAGCTATCTATCTAGCTTTCTTTATTTAATATTGAAAAGTACTCTTATAAATCTATGTGGGATAACGAACAACAAAAAAACGATCCTGGACAAGACCCTGCTCTTGTCGTCAAGCGCTTGCGGCCTGCGCGCCGACAGGTTTCTGCTCGTTGGCTTACGGGAACCATTCTGACAGGAATCACTTCCTGCATTCTTATGGGGATTGCACTTTTTACGGCTCTTGATGAACAACAGCGATTGGTAACACCGCCACAATGGTTTACGCAAGAAAACCTATCAGAATCACAAGACCCTGAGGCCAATGGCTATAAAGGTGATCGTATTTCTCCCACCCATGCAAGGCAAAGCTTTGACAGAAAACGTCAATTTGAACTATCGATTCTACAAAAAAAAGGCGATGAAAAAGTCATTCAAACACAACATTTTGAATGGATTCGTATGGCTTTAGCCGAAAATCGCCCCCAGAAATATAGTTATCCAAAATTTGATTCTTTAAGCATTCTTGCCAGTGATTCTAAAAATCAAAATATCACACCACAAGAAGATTCTGGGCAGATTTACGGTGCAAAGGTTGAAACAAAACTCACCTTACGCAGCTATGATTTTAAGGTAAATCAATTCGATTTTGATGACAGCGACACATTGACAGATGAAGAGGCACAACAAGAAGTGCAAAAAGCTGGATTTACTTTAGAAAAGAGCTCCGAACTTCTTTCAGTTCTCACATTGATTGATCCTTTAAAATTAGAAGATGTATCCTCCCCTTCCCAAGGCACAGAATCCCCTGAAGTTCGAATCGTTCAAGAAAATGTAACCGTTTCTCCTCAAAGTCACCGTATCGATCTGACGAAAAACTATGTTGAAGATATTATTCCTATTCGTAAAAAACAAACGATAGCCGATGCTTTCAAAAAAACCAGTTATACAAAAAAGCAAATTGACCAGGTTGTAAAAACGCTAGAAAAAATAAGCCTTTCCGATTCCCTTAAAGAGGGAAGCCTTTTACGCATTGGTATCGTGACACAAGCTGGTGAAGAAGATCATCTCGTACGCGCAAGTATCTATCAAGGGATGCATCATATTCTCACCATTGCCCTGAATGATAAAGGCCAATTCATTGAAAGCACAGAGCCTAAAATGTCTAAAGCACTTAAAACGGCTTTTCAAAATGGTATTCCGCATTCTTATATCAATAGTGCGCAATTACCAACGGCTTATGATGCACTCTATAGTGCTTTGCTAAGCCATAATATATCACAATCTCTCTCTCATCGTCTTATTCGTCTGCTAGCCACCAATATTGACATGAAAAGTCTGATAACACCCAATGATCAGATCGAAATATTTTATGCTGTACCACAAAGCGATAAAGAAAACCAAAATGGCAAAAAGAACTTGAAAGCAAAGGAAGCATCCCAAAACACTGATCCAGAAATTCGTTATATTAGCGCAACTTTTGGAAATACAACTTATAAATATTACCGTTATCAATTAAAAGATGGAAGCGTTGATTATTATGATTCTGAAGGGAGGAGTTCAAAGCCTTTCTTGCTGCGCAAACCCACACCAAATGGGATTTTTGGCTCCCCCTTTGGTCCACGCAAACATCCTATTTTAGGCTATGTTCGCATGCATACGGGAGTTGATTGGGTTGCTCCTAAAGGATCACCCATTATTGCTGTAGGAGATGGTATTGTCACAAGAGTAGGTGTAACAGGTGGCTATGGAAATCACACGGAAATTCAACATGCCAATGGATATGTCAGCAGTTATTCACACCAAAGCCGTTATGCACCAGACATCAAACCAGGCGTGAAAGTACGACAAGGACAAATCATTGGGTATGTTGGAACAACAGGAATGGCAACCGGTCCCCATTGTCATTTTGAAATCATTGTCAATGGCGTCAAAGTTGATCCCATGCGCATCCGTATACCGGATAGCAAAGCCTTAACAAATCAAGACCTACAAACATTCCTACAAGAAAAAAACAATATTGATGCCTTGATCAACAGCCCGATAACACCCTCCGAAGAAACTTAAAGCATAAAAGCATCTGCATTTTTACGACTCAAAACATCTAAAAATATGCTTTAGCGCTTATTTTTCTTAAAGAGATTTCCGCACTTTAAATATCTATAAAGAATTTGCCGAAATATGCCACCACCCAAGGTCGCATAACAATGATTAAAAATAAAACGCCCTCCCCTTTTCAGGTTTACGCACAATAGAAAAGTGTAAAATATGAAACCAAAAAAGGCTAACTCTTTATTGTTTATTTTATCAAAACGATAGCCCGTCCTTATTTGCCATGCAATAAAATCTCAAATCAAAGGTGAGTTTTTCTAAAGAACGAAGATTCTAAAATCCATATCATTCTATAAACAACCCGACTTTTTGTTGAAGAGATTTCACCTGTTGAATGCTTATGCTGTTCATAGCCCTAAAGGACAGTGTTTCATAAACTTTATGAGCAAGTTATCCTTAAGAATATTCGTTACACACTTTTACAAAAACACCACATATTTAAAGTTTTACATGCCTTACAAAAAATAACAAAATTTGAAAAAACAATCTCTTCACAAAGAAATAGAGCTTACTAATATAAGTATTATCGGTTTAAAGGAGCTTTTATTCAAAATAAATTTAAATTTTAACTCAAGTACTTCAAAGCTATAAAGCATACAACAACAGGAGAATTTTGAAAGCCGATAATCGGAGTCAGCAAAGCAAAAAACAAAGAGACCAAAAGATAAAGAAGCAATGTTGCTTCTCTTGAAGACAATTGACAATCTGATATGAATGGTGCTGTGTTCGCGTCATCTAAGTTATATTTTTTCTCATTTTTATTAAAACGAACAAGCAGAGAGTAAAGAATTTATCTCTTAAAAAAATCAGTCAGAGCTTTTTTTTGAACTATTCATGCTAAGTTTTGGCAAAGGAATGATAATCTTTGTGCCTCCTAAAGCAGAAGTTTCAAACAGAGGTTTCTCACCAAATTGCATACAGAGCTGTTCCACGACCACACGACCAAGTCCTGTTTTTTGTTCTAAAGTTTGGCTTTTCATTCCCACGCCATCATCTTCTACAATGAGCATCAATTGTCCATCTTTCTGGGGACCAAAAGAAATATAAATATGACCCGACCGTTGATCAGGAAAGGCATGTTTTAAGGAATTTGTCAGCAGTTCACCAAGGATAATTCCAAGTGTTGTCGCATCTCTTGAAGACAGGCGACAATCTTTAAAGTTTGTGTGAATGGCGATGTTTTCACGCAATTCAAAAGGGACTGCCAATTCGACATCATGCACAACAGAACTGAGAAACTCTGCCAAAAAAGTCGTTTCCATATCATCACTTAAGCGCAAACGACGATGTGCTGTAGAAATTGTCTGAATACGATCACGCGCAGCTCCTAAAACAGAACGTACCTCTTCATTTTTGCTCCGGTTTAACTGGAGCCCCAGCAAAGAAGACACCGTCCCAAGAGAATTGCCAATGCGATGGCTTGCATCCTGCAATAATATTTCAACCCGTTGGCGTTCTTTTTCAGCGTGATTGCGTGCTCTTTCTAATTCTTGTGTTCGTTCTTTCACGCGGGCTTCCAGAGCGATATTTTCGCTATGAAGCAGCAATTGATACAATTTTAAAGAGCGCACATCACGATGAAAACGATTAATAACAAAATAGGCAGAAATAAAAGTACTCACAACGGAAACAATAGCCGCCAATGTCAAAGCCGCCCGCATCAATGCGATACCCTCACGCTGTTTTTGTCGCACCACATCATCCCCATTAATAAAGCTTGTCATCAATTGAGCTAAACGTGCTACAGGAATCTTTGATACTTCGAAAGAGTCCGCATGAGAAGGTTGTTCAGGAATCGCATCAAGAGCACGCATATGGGCATTCATAAAGGCTTTTCGTGCTTCAACCTCTTCTTTAAAAGCCGTAAACCATTTATACCACTGCGGATGCGCATAAACAATAAGTGCGATATAGTCGAGAATATTCCCCAACTCCCGCTCTGCATTTTCAAAACGTATTTTATCTTCCGCCTTGCGCGTTTTTGCATAGCTGCGGTCAGCAACAGCCATATCAATCAAGCTAATAAGGACCAAATCAGCCTGTTCGCGCAATTCTGAACTTGTATTCAACTGTGCGACTTCTCGATCAACGGCATTTGAAAGCAACATAATAAAAACCGATGCCAAAAGAGCCATAACAAGAGAAACAACAATCGCACCCCACCGCCAGCGTGATATCGTTGCATCAGAAGAAGGCATTTGAGGCATCAAATTTGTTTTTGTTGTCATAGAATGTCCATTGGCGAACTTGAAAGTCGTCATTTTTCAGCACAAAGGAAGGCAACCTTATGGAACATAAAACCTAAAGCCCGTGGGAAAGTTTATACAGGCTTTTCTTGTGTTCCTAAGGATACACGCCAAACACTCTGAATTTCCTCAGATACTGACTTTACTGTAATAGCTATAACGGGAATAAAAAAAACAAGGCTATCGATCATAATTATTATGCTTTTTTAGCCGTTAAATGAACACAATGTACTTCCAGCTGAATAAGAATCAGGACCATAATCAGACTCACCATCTACTTTAAGAAGTTCTTGTAATCGATTACGCGCCCTGCTCACACGGCTTTTAATGGTTCCAACAGCACAACCACAAATAGCCGCAGCATCTTCATAAGAAAATCCCGATGCGCCAATGAGAATAATGGCTTCTCTTTGATCGGCAGAAAGCAAATTTAAGGCTTTTTTGAAATCTTGCAAATCAAGTGATCCATATTGAGCAGGATGAACAGCGACATTTTGAGTAAACACGCCATCGGTATCTTGAACTTCTCTTCCCTTTTTACGCATTTGACTGTAAAATTCATTGCGCAAAATGGTAAAAAGCCAAGCTTTAAGATTGGTTCCCATCTCAAAACTATCTTGCTTAGCCCATGCCTTCATAACAGTATCTTGGACCAAATCTTCGGCTTTATCGTGCTTGCCACTTAAAGAAACAGCAAAAGCTCGTAAAGCCGGCAACACAGAAAGGAGTTCTTTTTTAAAGTTTTTCGCGCACTTTGACATAAAGGATTCAAACCTTTTCCACATTGTTTAAGCCAAATTGCTCTGCGCGCTCCAACTTCTCTAAAAGCTCAAGCAAACACCGTGGCAGTGCTTCTTCTTGAATTTCCATGTAAAATTGACGTAACTTCCGTGCTATTTCGCTATTGACCCCGAGAAGATCATCTCCAACTCTAAATTGTGTGGTGAGATTTTTTTCATCACGGTCGTTCATTTTTCATCCCCCTAATCCATATATTACTAATAGCACCGCGAAGAATTTTTCGCCTTATGGTTGTAAATATAGCTGTCGGTAAAAAGTTCCATACAAATCAAGGAACTTTTTTATCTGTTGAGAATTTCAACCAACAAAATGCTTGAAAGGTCAAAGGAGTTATAAATTATGTCATTATCAACGCGCATTGCCCCGCATCTTCCCTATCTTCGGCGTTTTGCCCGCTCTGTCACCGGTAGCCAATCCTCTGGCGATGCTTATGTTTCAGCGATGTTGGAAGCACTCATTGCCGACATCTCCATTTTTCCCAAAGCATCCACTGACCGAATTGGTACCTATTGGCTTTTTTGCCATCTTTTTGACCAAACCACACCAAACATCCCTGACCCCCTGCCCCAATTTGGTCTTGAACAAAAAACCAGTGCCAAATTATCCTATCTCACGCCCCGTGCACGCCAAGCATTTTTGCTCATTGCCGTTGAAGGATTTCATGAACAAGAAGCCAGCGAAATCATGAATCTGGATACGAAAGAATTCCGTAAGCTGCTCAACCAAGCATCCATTGATATTTCTCAACAAATTGCCACTGAAGTAATGATTATTGAAGATGAACCTCTTATTGCGCTTGATATTGAGCAAATGGTAGAAAGCTTAGGTCATCATGTTGTAGGAATAGCGCGCACGCGTGATGAAGCTGTCATTATGTATCATAAGAAAAAACCACGGTTGATTTTGGCTGATATTCAATTAGCCGATAACAGTTCAGGTATTGACGCAGTCAATGAGATTTTGAAAAATGACCGTATACCGGTGATTTTCATCACGGCTTTTCCCGAAAGGCTACTGACCGGCGAGCGTCCAGAACCAACTTTTTTAGTGACCAAACCTTTTAATCCTGATATGGTGAAAGCGCTTATTTCCCAAGCTTTATTTTTTCAAGAGAATGCTTCTAAAGCGGCTTAGAACAGAGTAACATCTTAAAATTATGATCGTTACGCCTCTTTCAAAGCCTCCCATGGATAGATCTCATATGAGTGCGCTCATGCAAGCGATTCGTGGTGCTGATATTTGTGTTCTCTATCAGGCAACAAATCTGGTTTATTTATGGGCTGAAAACTTGCCACACCATTTGCACCATAAATGGCGGGTTGGGTGTCGTGACAGCGACTTTTTTTCGCTTGACCTTGCAGACAATATGGAAACCATCAAACTGCAAGTTTTAGCCAGTGGCAAAATGCAAACTGTTGAAGCACGTTTTGAAGATACAAATAAACAAGAGATTTGGTACAAATTTTCTATTGATTGCCATCGTAATGATAACGGAGACATTATTGGGATTATCACCACCGGTGTTAATATTTCCGGTTTACGCCGCCGTGAACAAGTGCTTAAAATCCTTCTTCGCGAGGTCAGTCACCGTTCTAAAAATCTTCTAGCGATCATTCAAAGTATTGCCAGCCAAACCGCCCGCTATACTGAATCTCTTCAGGTTTTCTTACGCAAATTTCAAGGTCGTCTTCATTCTCTTTCTCATTCTCAAGATCTGATCACTGATTCTGATTGGCGTGGTGCTCAATTTCGCGAATTGGTCCAAACGCAGGCTTTAGGCTATTTTATGAAAGAAACAGAACGTTTTTCACTTGAAGGCGTAGATCCTTATCTTTTTCCCAATGCCGCTTTGCATATTGGTTTGGCTTTTCATGAACTGATTGTCAATTCTCTTTCTTTTGGAGCTCTTTCCCAAGAAAAAGGGAGCATCTGTGTACGCTGTGAAATCAAAACAAAACTGAATGGCAAAACACAACTTATCATCACTTGGCATGAAAATTTTGAATCCGGCATCCCTCCCACAAACAATAAAAAAGCCTGTTTTGGTAGTGCCGTTCTCGAAAAAATCGTTCCCATTTCCGTGAATGGTTCAGCTTCCCTCAAATTGACACAAGAAGGAATTGTCTATTGCCTCTCTGTTCCTGATACTTATTTTGATATTTTTTCTTAAAAGAGCATTTTAAACAATGAACAAGAGAAGTTTCCCCTTTTTTAGCAAAATGTCTCATCTGTTTATTAAGCACAAAGATATTTTCCAACCTCTTTAAACCAACCTCTATTGTCCCCCAATAGTTCCCCAAAACCTTAACGATGAGAACTGAAGGCCACATAAAATCCATTCCCGCTTTCAATCAACTTCCATCCCTCATATAACCGGCATATTTTAAAACAGAAACCAAAACGATATAGAGCAAACCGTTTCAGCTTTTATATGCAAAATAAAAGCGAGCCTATTACCCATCTCTTTTGTGTAATTTTTGCAATGCGTATATAATTTTATTTTGGCAGAATATGAAATTTCAAGGAGTAAAGCTAACATCCATCATCACTCTCCAGCTTTACGGGACTAAAGCATCCACGACAACAACAATTAACTGATGAAATTACACATTTTATGCTTTTATTTATCGCATTCTTTAATGGAGATATCCTCTTCAGGTACAATAGGACATCCTAAAACAGAATACACTTGTGTCCCTCCATTCACGCACTTTTTAATATTTCCTAGTGTATCCACGCTCATTTCAAAACAGTATCTGTAAATAAGATATAATAGCCCCCGTAAAGTGAACCATCAAAACCGCCCCTTGTTACCCCACATCCTTCTTTACCTTCATACCTCTTTTCACTTCATAAAAGTAGTAGCTGAGCATCATCATACTATTTGTCTCTCATGTTACAACAGCCATTGACCTTTGAGAGCCTCCATAAGAGGCATTTCAGTCTTTTTTCAAATATTACTCACCAACATAAAGCCCACACACAGCCTTTTATGACGTGCAAGCCAATGACATTGATTAATTCACTATAGAATAAAATCTCAAAGGGGAACTAAAAAACTCTAAAACCGTTTAATAGTGAAGAAGCCCCTAAGCTGACAAATTGGAGTCCGCGCTGTCAACCTGTCATTTGGAAAATAATTGATGAATCCCCTTGTTTTTATCCTCTTATTAGTTTCATGTACAGATGATTTTAATAGTTGCTATTCGAACAATACAATGGTTAAAATCTATCCCACGGCTCAAGCTTGTGAACAGTCCATGGTCCCGTCCACAAAAAAGTTTGCACTTTATGGACAACAAATTTTTGCTCAATGTATAAACGTACACCCCAATTTACATCAACAAGAAGTAAACTTGATCTGGTCTGTAACAAACCATGGAAATTTCCTGCTTAAAAGCCAAAACGTAAAGGACAAGCTGTCTACAGTCCAGAAAGAAGATATTTTACCAACATCGCTTCCTCTTTTGCATTCTTCTTCCACAAACCTCTTGCACAAAAAACTTTAAAAGCATAAACCCATCAGATCTCAAAAAAATAATCAATGAAAGACATGATGGATAATAAGCGAATGCAACCTTCAAAAGACCATCACACAGAGCAAAATTCTCTGCCTCAAGATCTCCCTTTAGACCCTGCTGTAGAACGAGTAAGAAAAAAACTTATGGGTTTAATGATTATTTCCGTTTTAATAACGCTTTTCCTTATTCTAACCGTACTGTTTTTAATTGTTTATAAAGTGATAACAACCGGATCAGCGCCAAAACAAACAGAGCTATCTTCCTCTCTCAGCAAAAACCCACACGTTATCCATCATACGCTCTCTCTACCGGAAAAAACACAGATTTTGTCGCAAAGCCTCTCAGAACACAATATTGTACTGAAAGTTTTAACCCCTGATGGACAAACAAAATTTATGATTTACAATTATCGCACCGGTGCACTTGTCTCCATTCTTTCTATTGAAACAACAAAAGAGAGAGCGAAGATAATGCCTCATTAAGCAAACTAACATCAATAAGCGCTGACATAGCATCCTTGAAGGTTTAAACATTTTCTGCAAGCCGGCATTATCACACGCTTTGCCAGCGCGTGGGTGTTGCTGACAATCCTTGGCGCTAGAGAGAGAGTTCATAAGAGCCATTTTTATTCCTTTCTTATACAAATTTATCCACACGGGCGACGGCGCGTTTTTTACTGTATCCCCTCACTTAAATCTTGGAAAAGAAGCAACCTTTCTGTCAACGCATTCCCATTTTTAAGAAAACTGACATCACTTGGGAAAAGCTAATAAACGTGCAAGAAATAGCTCTTCTTGAGTGTAAAAATTCAACATATTAATTTATATTGATGATTTATTTTGCATGTCAAACGAGAATCTCAAATACTGTAAGATTCTCTCATCTCAAATCTATTTATGATGAAGCTCATCAAAATCATTTCCTCACATATCCTAGCAAGGAAATCGATGAATAAAATACCTCTTATGAATGATCCGGTATCAAAAGAAGAACTGTTGCAACATTGAAAATTAAAGCAATAACGCCCAGCTTACATCTTTTATTAAGCAAAGATAGCCGATGAATTTCACATAATAGAATTCATGAATACCAACGCGAAATGGGCATAAATACATTGAACAATATTAAATATAAGTGTGAATTAAATAAAACAACGACATTGCGTTCTTCATAAAAGAACTGCCTCTTAAAATACACGGATGTGGTTTTCTCTATATCCCCTTACTTAAATCTCAGCAAAGAGGCAATCTTTTCTGTCAACAGCCTTCGTTAAGTTTCTGATACAGCCCCATGAAAACTCAAGGAAAGCGCAAGAAGCTTCTTGAGCATATTATAATTTATTATCATGATGCCAATAACATCACCACACAAGCGGGCTTACACAGCACCCTTCAGGTTTAAACATTTTCCTCTGCCTCAAGATTGACCACTCGGCGACGGCGTGGTTTTCTCTGTATCCCCTCACCTAATCCAGGCAAAGAAGAATCCTCTTTTGTTGCTGTTTTTGTTGCTGTTGATGCATCTCCATTGCTAGAGTTTTCTGCTGTTGTAAGTGAAAGCTCAAGAGATGATTCATCTTGAGTCCGTACAGTACGTCGACGAGGAGAACGACGTATTTTTTTGACAGGTTCAACATTTTTCTCAGAGAGGCAGTGCTCTTGATCTGTTTTTTCATCCAATAGAGCCTCTAAAGCGTTTTCACGCGCATCCCCATTTTGCGCTTTATCATATTGGCTATTGCCATTTTTTTGCGACGACATTTGTAATACATCTGTATCACCCTCGACAGCATCCTTTTTTTCACCATCAAGATTTATTTCACCGCATTCTTGCCCATTGTTTTCATCACGATTTTCGTTTTCATCACCACGATTTTCATCACGCCGAACCGATTGAGACATTTGCCCAGTTGCTGCTAAAATAATACGCAAATAGTGCTCGGCATGTTGTAAATAATTTTCCGACATAACACGATCGCCTGCACCTTGTGCATCACGCGCAAGGCTTATGTATTTATCGGCAATTTGCTGAGCATTCCCGCGAATTTTAACATCCGGACCGCTACTTTCATAATTGCGAGACAACGGATTAGGACCGCGACGATTATTATTGTTATTACCATTATTGTTATTATTGCGACCGCGTACCCGTCTATTTTGTTGTGGCCTCATCTTTATCCCTTTTTGGAGTGTTTGTCTTATGTGTGTCTTAATTGACGCTTCCTCATTGCATTATCTTTTGATAATGCTGATCATGTTTAACATACGATTATCAAGCTATCCGCGTTTATTTCACTCAAACGAACCCTACTGATATTGATAAAAGCATATATTTTCTTGAAAATCACAAAACAGCAGGGAAATCGTAAATCAAAAATTCCCTTTTTCTCTGTCAAACAGCAGAAACCTAATGATGTTCACGTAAAATGCCAAGTGTTTTTTTTAAAATAAACCATATTTCACTAAAAAAATAATTATCTTGTGGAAAACAAAAAGGAAAAACACACATATAACACACCTGACAAAGAAAAAATTCCTGCCAGAGAATAGTATAAGCTTCCTTTTTTGCTCTAAAACCACCGCTCCTAAAAACGCCGATATCCTCTACCCCCTCGTGCATTTAACTCACAAGCACTTCCATCCCAACGAGTCACTGCGCGAACCTCTTTATTTTATAAATATAGCCTCTCTTCATCGCTAAAGCAACCCCTTGCGAGCGATAATCCACGATCGCCTCACAAAACCTCTTAACTTTTATAGATAGATTAACACGAAGTATTATTCAAGCCCTATAATCACCAAGAGATCAATCTTCTTTCCCAAACAAGTCAATGATACTATCAATTTTTATTTTAACCCATAGAGTTTTTAAGTTAATCACAGTTTTTATTTATAACAAATTGAGCTTAAAAACAAAATATTTAAATACAAAAAAATATCAAATTATGAAAAAAACGACCAATATGTCACACTTTTTTAAAAATCAGCTTCTTCTCAAAAAAATACCCTCCTCAAAGCCTATCAATAAGAATGGCCTAACGTATTTCCTTACTTATCTTTTCTGATAAAGAAAACTAGAATTATAAAACAAGCACATTTTTAAACCCAGCACAGCGCTTTACGCATGAAGAAGCCGTAAATGTTTATAAAAGGAATGTTTTTTTACTCATTTTTGTCATGTCTATTGACTTACACCCTCAAAGAATGAAGGTTCTCAAATCACACTGGTCTGTTAACAATGAAAATACTTATAAAATTCATACACTAAATTGATTTGTAATGATAATTCATATTTTTTGTGTTGAGTAAGAAAATTAATACCGTAGGATTTTTCATCCTCAATCTGTTTGCTGTTGAATCAATCTCTTTTTCTTGCATGTTACATGTGGGAAAACCTGCGTGGAGTAAAAACGATAAAAAAGTGCCTCTTATGAACCGTCTCTAAGGCTAAAGGGCTGTCGAGAGGCACCATTGGGAGCAAGCAAAGTGTGAGATAGTACCGGCTTACTCTTTTTTAAACCATAAAGATGAACTTGCTTTATAAATTTTATACATTTCATGAGGGCTTTACCATTATACCATTCACCAGAACCATTACGAAATGGATTTCCCACACTCGTTATTTCCCTTAAAAAAGCGCAACAAATCCTCCTAAAACTCCACCACGCCTCCTTAAACATTTCAAGGAAGCATCCATGCCTTATGTCGCCACACCTTAAATAAGAAGTGCGATATAAAAAGATAAATAAAATTTCTATTGGTCTCGAGGCAGATCGTAATTTAAGGGGTTTTTATCTTTTCATCAAAATTCGCATCTTTTTAACTTTCCGTATAAAAACTTAAAAGTAATTGCGCCTTTTGCCTGTTTTATTTTCTCTTTCATTCAGAAAACAGTCTCGTAAGAGAAAATAATTTCCATCCCCAGGACGGACCCTCGTCAAACATTGTTTTTTAGCACTATCAGAAAGCTTATCCCACATTTCACGAATAGCAAAATAGGCCTCACTTTCCAAATTAAGACAATGCTGATAAACCTCTCTTTTCATATCGGGCATAACGGAAGCAGCAATTTCCTTGCAATATACGCGTAGATCAAAAACAGGAATAACCAATTCAACGGGTGCTTGTTGTGTTACTTTTTTATGAGAAGAAAAATAACTAACCACCTTTGCAACAACAAAACACAAAAACACTATACAAAAAAGTATTATGCAAACAAAAGCAATCTTGCGATATAATCTTTTGAAATAAGCCTTTTGTCTTGCTCGGATTCTTTTTTCCATAAAGATTATACCCTTTAATATCCCAAGAGAAGCTTTTACAGCAAAAAATGATAGAAGTATCTGTGTACACAATACAGGTTATAGCCGCAAACGATCAAGACTCTTATGTCAAAAGACTCTCTTTTTTACCGTATAATTCTTATCGTATAAAATTCTTATGAAACACTTTTCTCATGCCCTTTATGAAAAAATAGGGCTGATGATTTTCTCTCACCACTTTTAAAGACGAAGATTCTTCATCCATGCGGATCTATAAACAATTCGTCTTTGTTAAAACACATCACATTGATTTACAAAGAGTATTTATTGTTTTGCACGTTGAATGAGAAACCCGAACACCATAGGATTCTCTCATTCCAAACCTGTTTATGTTAAATCAACCAAAACCATGTCGCTTACAAGTTACAAGCGGAACTGGCATGTGGATTAAAAACTGTACAAAAAAGGCATATGCCTCTTATGAATCGTCTCACGAACCAAGGCTTTCGTAACATTGGAAACTGGAAAAATATATGAGAGTACCAACCTGCACTTTTATGAAGCATAAAGATGAGGGAGATACCTTATAAGTTTTATACATTTCATAGGGGCTTTACCCCTATACCATTGACGAGTGTTCTTGTAAAAGGGACTTGGGAGTGGGATATCTCTTTAAAAACAAGTCCATGAATATGCAATAAATGTATATTCGGAGACAAATAATATTTTAATATTTGAGGCATTCTGTTTTTATGTGAGAGGCATGATCCCAAGAAGACACACGATACATAAAAGCATAAGGCATTATCTTCATTATTTAAATAATATTGCTATAGATAGTTTTGAAAATTATAAAGGAAAAAGATGATAGTCCGAAGAGTGATTGATATGCCTTTATATTTTTTCTCAATAAGGTTGTCTTCCTATTTCAGAAATCACTCAAATACAGCCCTCATCTGGCATATATAAAGTCTAGCTTACAAAAGCTGGAATCGCTCAGAGAGTTTTGCCCTTCTGAATCCGTAAGGCTATCATTCTTCTTTCTCTCAAACATGCTACAGCTTTGAAATTTGATGTTGATTGACAAGCAACAAAAAAAGCTCTGCACTCTCTTAAGAAAACAACGCCTTAAAGTTACACACATAATGGATTGGAAAGATGTCCTAGCTTTTTATCAAACGCGCTGTAAAACAACGAGTGTAACATATTAGCTTTGCTTATCCCAAAAATGTTCATCCCAATCTCTTGTATCCAAATCTCTTATATCTCAATCTCTTGCATCCAACTCCCTAGCCTTCAACTCCCTAGCCTTCAACTCCCTAGCCTTCAACTCCCTTGCATCCAATTCCCTTGTGTCCAATGCATAAAAATCAAGTTGAAGAAAATATATGGACACCCCTGAACTCGAAAATATGAAAGGAAGGCGTGACAGAGTTTCGCGTTCCTTTGTTATGCAAAAGCATTAGACATTCTGAAACAAGCACACTTACTGTCTCGTAATGATTCCTTTTTTCTGCTACAGGTCAAATCCCTTTATTTAGAGAATTGGCTATCACAAGTTATGCAACAAATAGCGCTATATGCAACAAACAGAACCTGATTTATATCCGCATGGAATTCGTTCCAGTTTACATGATTGGCTCGCAAAATCCACTTGACTTTCCCCTTTGTCTTTTCCCCTCATGGGATCTCTATCACCATAGAACAAAAAGCGATATTTTATGACGCTTTATGGACAAAATCCCCACCGCCCGAAGAGTTCATCACATGACGAAAAAAACACTCCCCATATTCACCACACACAAACACTTCAATATATAAAACTTACATGCCTTCTATCACCGCACTCTCAAAAAGCAGCACGACAACAAGATAAGAAATTATTGATGTAAAACTCCAAACAAAGAAAAAAACGGATTTTCTAATCGAGGTAAACAAATACTGTTAAATCAACGCTTCCATTTTTGATGATGTCACACCTATGCTTTATAGCACCCCTATCACACTTCATAATACCGAAAAATTTTCTCTGCCCTACGCACTATACGCATCAGAACCAATCAAATAAAACAGAAATGCACTATCTTCCTACTTTTTTGTTTTTGATTAAATAGCAAGATATAGCTGTAATTCTTTAAAGAGCTTCATACCATAGATTCATTTTATACATAATATCATCAACAGAATGTTTGTATGTGCTGCAGGAAGAATCCCCAGAACGCTCCATATGACCACTGGATGAAGAGCTGTTACAGGATTCTACAAGAAATGCCAGTGACATTGGAGATAACGCATCCTCGCTATCAGAATAATAAGCTGATAAAAAAGTGTAATCTTGTGAAGGAAGTGTCCCCGAATTTACTTGTGATGGAGCGGCAACAAAAAGAGAATTAAAGGTTCTAGGACCAATGACAATATCACCATTCGCTTGCCGCATAATACTTCTTGCAGAGTATATATGATTTGTATTGATTGCCCCCAGCGAAGCCCATTCATCCTGCCATAAATATGCATAATAAAGATCCATAACTTGTTCATGTTGAACAACGTTGTCAGCAGACATGGCTGTATCAAAGAGTGAGTTAGGAACATAATAAAAATTTATATCTGGAATAATTTCATATAGCCAGTACGTTTCATCAGGATTATTAGCAATCTGTTGCCGCGCCATTCTGTAAACTGCATTCATATTTGCAGTTGTAGACACAAATGCTGAAGTCTGTTGAGCAAGAGAGTGCCCAGTTACATGATGTATGATATCCTGATCATCCCCCCAAGGGGCAAAACCTCCTCCAAAGAATATAACAGATGGAGAGCGATCATCTATACGGAAAACCATATGGGGAGGATCAATAGCATATGACAGATTTACATCTGAAAAGAAAAAAAATAAAACTGTCACTAAAAATACTGAGAATGCTCTTTGAAACATTTTTATACCTTTGATATACACTCCATATTTTATACCTGTAACGTCTTGAAGCGTTACAGATATAAAAAGGGAGAAAAACCCCTATTGATCTTATTTTAAAGTGATGGCTAAAACCCTTTTTGCTGGCACATTACCCGCTTCAAAAATAACCATTACTTTTCTGTTCAAAATGACTGCGGTTTTTGCCAAATCCAAAATACTTTTTCCAACAATGTTATCACAGCCCCAAACACCTTTTTGAATGTCTGAAGTAGGGCTGATACCGTATCTGAGCTCTAGGAGACATTGTGCTCCTGCGCTAACGACTTGAACCGAATTAAGATAACCGTTTTGTTCATAAACTCCAGCATGAGAAACACCTGTTGTTAATGCTATTATCACCAAAACGATGGATATTTTTTTCAAAAAGCTTTTCATAATTTACCTCTTTTAAATTTATTGCAACGGACATGAAATGCATCCCCATGCAATCTAATGGATATTTTTAACCTCCTCGCCTCCTTAAAGACGAGAATTTTAACCAGCTTTAGCCCGTGATAAGACTGCCTCATCTCAGTCTATTCTTACCTCTATCCCCGCTGTTGCACGATTTATTTTACAGGCTCTACAGCAAAGCCTTCCCTTATTGATGCCGCGTGAATGATGACTCATGCACACAACAAAACACCGCATGCACAAGCTCTACCATTGGCGATATCTACCACTGACAATGTCTGCCATTGTTAATGTACGTGCATTCTACGGATTCAAAATGTGTCTATGATTTATTGCCTATCGCAAGCGGCATACTGTCAACAAAGACAATTAAGACACGTATTTACAGCCTCACTAAGCTTAAATCTGTCTAACACCAAACGCTAGAATGAAATTGCCATCTAAGCTCAAACGACGATTGATACAAAATCACTCAGTTTAAAATAGAATCAACTGTAGTTGAATATCTTAAAATAGATCCTCAATACCGATAACTCATGAATTCTGTAAAACATGAACGATTATACTCTGAGTAAAAACTGTAAATCAGAAAACTGCTAGGGTTAAAATAGCCTTAGTGTAGAAGATTGACCATTTTCCAAGCATCGCCTATTTAAGTCACAACGAATACAGATAATACGCTTAATTATCACGCACTCTCAGCCCTCGAATAACATTGATTGAATAGTTACTTCTGTAACAAATATCAACGAATTGCGATGTACTGTAAGCTCTATAGGCCAGCTCAACAATCTCAGGACTTTGAATATGAAATGTTCTTCCTACAATTTTTGACATTTCTGGCTCTTCTGTAGGCCTCGTTTCTAAAACAGAGAGAATATTTACCCCTTGCAAATTTTTATATGGAATTACAGAAATATTATTGATGATTTGTGAGCGAACCATTGTTCCACCGATATCTGAACAATCATCTGAAATAGTCCACGAACGTGCAGAAGCTGGTCCAGTAAGACACAAAGCTAAAAATATTAAAATCAATTTTTTCATTATAGAATACCTCTTTTTCATTTTTGGTTGATCAAAAAAATAAATGCTCTATGGACAGGCAAATAACTATCCTGTTCACAACTATCTATCTCACTGCTTTAAAGGAGCTAAATCCCATAGAGACACAAATCGAGATGGTTAATCACCCATCGTTTTACTTTTATCCGCTTCTTCAGCGTCTTGTTTGTGTTTCACATCTTCAAGATCTCTGATAATCGTTTTCAATTGTTGTTCTAAAATATCCAAACGCTGTGTAAGTTGGAGAATATTTTGAGTCTGTATTTTATCAAAACATTGGAGATCTTGACGTGTTTGCTTCAACAGAGCATTCAAAGGAGCATGTCCCATTCTTCCGCTAGCATAAAGAACCACACGAATACATTCAGGATCATCAATATCAGCAATAGAAAATGGAAAAAGTGCCATTATATCCCCCTTTTTGATAAGCTAAACGCGTATTAAGCATTTGAATATCTTTTTCCGTTGTACGGCTCTTGCATTTCTCAGAAAACCTCTTGAAAAAATTTCCTCATCGAAAATTTTTACAAGACATTTTTTTAGATTATACCCTGTTTTCCACCTAAAATGTTGACTTTATCACCTGAAACCAAAGAAAAATGTTTGACCACCTTGCATGCTGTGTTAGCTTTCCCCAAAGGACAAAACCACACCGATCTTTAAATAATACCAATCAATAAACAATGGTTTGTCAACAATCTGGCTTCGTATCTAACAGATTTAACTTGGCTTACCTTCAAATGCATCCTTGTCATGCATCCCCTGTCCAGAGTTACTCTACAAACAACACTGCTTTAGGAATACGTACAGATGAAAAACACCCCATGCATAAAATTTTAACCGCATCTCAAACAATAGTATTTTACGACACAACAGGATAAACCATTGTCTTACAGATTTTCTCGTATCACTCTCATTCTGTTTCAAGAAGTTTCCTGACAAGTACAAAATGCATCTAAGAGAGTCAATTACTCACCATGTGTTAAACGCATCGCCAAAAGACTTCGCAAACCCAGCGCCCATTTTGAAAAAAAGAACGCTTTTTGCATACACGCTCTACCCAAAAGAGGGAGAGTACCATTTTGCCTTTTCTCGCTTTAAATAAACATATCCGTTGACCTCTTCCCGCCACCTCAAAAGACAAAGATTTTAGCCCCACATCGGTTTATAAAACAATCCAACTACTCTGAAGGGATTCCGTCTGCTGCTCACTTATATGATTCACTTGCATAAGGCTTAACCAAGCAAGCCCTCCACTGAATAGATGTCTCTTCAATACTTAAATGGATCAAGTATTGTATGTCTTATTTTCCTTATATCACCAGCTTCAATAATAGTGTTTTTATGACGGTGTTTGACGGCATAACATAATAGAATAAATTTTACCCATGGGCTTTTTGTCATCGCACAGCAGCGCTTTAAACCCAACGCTTTAAACCCAACGTTTTAATAATGTATCACGATACCACAAGAGAGAAGCATTTTGGATAAAGTCTTTATTCCTCAGCAAAAACTCTATGAATAAAGAAAGGGTTTTTGTTCTCCCCCTACCTTCAATAATCACTGTCTTGATCCTCTAACGAACAATAGGCAAACTTACCTTTAGACATCCAACAAAGGCAGCACAAAAAATAAAAAAATAAAGAGAGTTGAGTTTTTTTCTAAAGCGCCTCAAAACTTTCTACACAATATATTCTATAAGACTTTATATTCAATAAGACTTTTTTTCATAACAAATATTTTGTAAGTATTTTTATCTTTCTCTCAAAGCTTTCATTCTCAGGCTTTGACAGCATAAACCACCGCCATATTGACGGGGCGTGTTTCATCCCCCCCTGTTTTTTGCAACAAGACCTTATGTTCATGCTCTCCCGCAGCCTTCGTTAACCGATCTTTATTGTAGACTTGAGCCAGATGTCTATAATATTCACCGTGATTCATATCCCAAACTACCTCGTCAATCATTGGATAACTATGCTGGTGGTTACCTGTTGAATCTGTTTTTCCTTCATGGGTATGAGATTTAAAAGACTCTTCTTGTCGACTTCCCAAGCGACGTCCTTTATCAATTGCTTTTCCACTATCGAGCCCCCGTAAAAACATTCCACGCAAATCGGGAACATTGAATGTTGTTCTCCCATCTCCTTTTCCCCATGTTTCTCCCAAAACAGCAAAGAGATTGGCATAGTTCCTTCGCGAATATTCTTTACCATCACAGAGTAACCATCCAGAGGGTATTTTTTCTGTAGCAAAAGTCCCAATAAATCCAGAAGAAAAAGTTTCAGGCAAAGGAGGAAAGGGAGGGATTTCAGGAAGTTTTATAGTAGGATTGGTTAAAAACCAGCCATCAGCATTTTTTCCGGCAATATCACGCGTATAGACGACTTCATAAAGCCCCCCCTTTTGAATTTCTCCGCCCTTTAAAGGCATGATACCCTCTGGCGTTGCCATATAAGTTGGTCGTGGAAGTAATTGATTCAAAGAAATATTTGTTATTCCTCTGTTGACGCCTTGTGCTTTAAAGCGCACAACAATGCCATCCATATAAGTCTCAAAAAAAGACTTTGTTGCCAAACGAAGTGACGTTCTCTCGTTTTCCACATCGACAGTAAACTGTGTTTCAATCCCGCCTCCATTATCCAACAAATATTCTTTGATGCGTTGCATCATAGCGCGAGCACTATCATTGACTGTGCTTGGTGGTTGCCCTTCTGCCCAGTTTATATTCTCGTCGACATAAGCATTTTCTGATGCAACAATTGACCAATCATAAATCGAACTCATAGAAGATACTCTTTTTTCAAAAAGGGAAAACGAGCAAAAAATGAAGAAAAGAAAGCCGCAATTTTATTTTTAGATGCCGATATTTTCTCCATTTTCATTTTTTCCATTTTCAGTCCTATTTTGTCATAATCAACATGCAATAACTTTGTTTTCGCATTGACATAAACAGCTTCAGGGTTCACACGCAACACATCTTGCGCCATAACGCCCTGATAACGTTGTGGATTTCCCTTATAATTAAAGGTATAAAGTGGATATCCCTTTTTCTGCCCCACAGGGATAATATTTTCTTTTGTTCTCACATCACAAAGCCCTAAAATTCCTCCGACCAATCCAAGTACTTGCTGCGCATCACGCAATGGATCTTTTGTCACAGAAGGCATTGTCGTGGATTTTCCTGAAGTCGTTCCGTAATTTCCAGCAGCCTGTGTTCCTACCTGTAACAAACTTTGCAATCGGTTCCAATCTTGATTATCTTTTTCTGACCATTTTTGGCGTTCAGCATCTAAGACATTTTGGCGGTTTATATCTTGAATCATACCCCCTTTCAAAGCATTGCTTTGCACGTTACTCTGTCCTTGATAATAGCTATTTGCCGCATTAACTTGATCATTCTGAGAGCGATCAATCATCTGGTTTGCATTCATCATATTGTTAATATCTTGATTATATTGCTGTGCTGCAGCATTTGTTGCCAAGGCGCCTAACTCATCGGCCAGCACACCAGTATGAGCCCCAGAGCCATAACGTCCTGCTCCCGACATCGATTGATTAATTGCATCGGACGTTTTATTCAGAGCATTTTGCAATGCAGTATTAAATTTACTATTGCTTCCAATCCAGCTTCCCTTAGCCATACCGGAAAGATTTGTAGCGCTGTTGGTTGGTGCACTCAACCATTGCGTTACCGTTGGATTGTTATAGAGCCCTGCTGCTTGTTGTAAACCGGTCAGCGCATTTTTTGTCATATTGCTAAGACCAGCGACTCTGTCTCCCTGATAAACGTTTCCGCCAATTCCCTTATTATAAAGTCCAAGTGCATCAGCACTGGCTTGTTTAAGAATATCAGCCGCCCAAGCAGGTGGAGCATTTGTTTGTGTTGTTGTCTGCACTTGAGGTGTGGTTTTTCTACTCATGGGTTCAGAACCTTTCTATATTGAATAAGATTACGAGAATATCCGTGATGAGCGAGCTTTTTCGCCCATCCAGTTCTTCCAAACATGTGCATTTCTTCAGCATTAATTGTTCGCGCCCATTTTTCGACTTCATCAATCAACTTGACCAATTTCAGCCCTCCCTCTCCAGCAAGATCAGAGAGAATGACGCATTTTTTCCCCGTATGGGTTATTTCAACTTTGGTTATTGCAAAAGCACTAAATTGGATTTTATTTTTTAAGACCAGCCACAATTGTACTTGTCCTGTAGCGATTTCTTCAGCAATTTTTTCCAGACAAACATCATCCGGAAAGCGCTGAACATATTTTTTCAATGCAGCATTGAGAGCCTCTTGATAGGGAGCTATTTTTTCCCATGGCCACTGCTCTGTCAGATAAGCAGAATATAAATCTTGACTCTCTTGTATCATAATTTTAGCTCTTTTAGCTTTGTCACTCATCTCCCCTCAAATAACATCCCCCTACGCATTTCACGCATTCCATGCCCCCGCACAATAAAAGAAAAAAAGCCCCATTATCCTTTTGTCACAACAAAGAGGGAACTTTTTTCTTTATAAAAATAAACCATGGTGCAGCCTATTTTCCTTTATCGCAGAAAAGCATGAAACATAACGCACCACCTTGTTCTTCATATTATAAAGACACAGCTTATCGCATTGTGCCTTTGTTTATAAAGGTTTGGGAAGCCTATGGGGCATTTGTTCTTTAATAATAGAGGTTTGAGCCTATCGCATGGTATTACAAAAGGGCATGCCTATCGCATGCCGGCCCGCGTCAATTCCACATCAAATCCAGTGACATGAGTCCAATTCACCCCTTCAGGAATACGCAATTTAAAGCGATAAAACCGTGCCCTTGCGCGACAATGAATTTGTCCAGTATTATAAGAAGGCTGTTTTTCTGGTAACCAAACAGTTTCCTCTTCAAGAGATTGTCGAAAGCGCATTCCCACAGACAAATAAAACTTTCCACTATTGACTTGAGGCATAATATTTTTCACCCGTGTTATCATGCCATTTGTCTGCCCCATTTCTTGTGATGTCACAACACAAGCCATAGGACACCCAGAAAACGAACCCAGTCTTCCCTGTTGATCAAATGCCCCCAGAATAGGCGATTCATTTTTCCAAGCTTTACTATCAAGAGAAAAGGATAAATCGTCAATATTCTTAGTCACAAAATCAAGACCTTCCAGGGTTGTTCCGGCTAAGAAAATAGGCAATACCATTTTGATATCGACGAGAGCTTTTGTCCATTTTTGCAACCCCCAATCATAAATGAGCAAGATACGTTTATGAAGATTCTCATCAGAATCAACCATCCAATAAACACGATTATACACCCCATCGATAGCAGCAGATAGAGTGTACAGATTATCCTTCCTTGATTTTGCGGTCATCGTTCGATCGACTTTTTCGAACCCAATGGGTATAATCTGTCCCTCATTTGTTATTTGATAAAACCCGCCCTCATCGGCAAAGAATGCTAAATCGCCTCTACAAACAATTGATTCAGCATTTTTTGCGCCTCGTTTATCGTGGATTTTTTGGAAACTAAAAATAATCTTAGAGCCAGGGATAAAAGAACCGGCATAGATTGCAGAACGCATAAAGATAATTGGATTTGTTGTCTCCGTTGCCCCTTGGACGAATCCGCCATCAGGAAAATCTTGATAATCACAACTTTTTTTCCCCACGGTCCAAAATTCAGCATCATTTAATCCAGACCAATGAACCCTTCTTGGATGCTCGGTTAATTTCATCAAACAAACGAAATCTCCCCAGATTCGAACAATCCCTGCCTGTGGTGGATTTCCTCCTAAATTTCTAAATGTTTTATCATGGTTAATATCAATCACTTGTGGTTTATCATTGGCATTCACCGCAATGATAAAATCACCAAACAAAGCAAAAGACCACGGAGCATCAACATTAGCCAGATAAGATTTTCCTTTTTGGCTAATATCTTTCCAGTTCATTGTTGTATTATCAAGTAAGTAGATTTTATCTCTTGTCCCGACAATAATAGAAACCCCATTTTTTGTTTTAACCGCAAGAGTGCCTAAGATTGGCTCCGGACAAGGCTCTGATAAAGGTTCAAAACTTGGCATAGGGATATAGGAGCCATCCGCCGGGAGCACATTAACAAGTTCATCGGTAAAAATTCCATTGATATCCGCCACATCGGGTCGATAATCAGCGATTGGGAAAAAAGCCATCAAGACCCCCATAAAATCTTTGAAGAGCCCAGTGCCATTCAAAACACCAAGGCTTATTGATAATAAAAACCACAAAAGCCCTTAAAACTCTAAAGGCATAAAATTCAACAAAACAAACAACCTAAAGTTGTTTAACACACCGAAAAAACGATACCATAAATAATAGCCACCCCAACGCCATCCACCAGCCCTTCACCATCAACACCCAACGCGCATCCAACCATAAGCGACAAACCAGCCACCAGTGCCAAACCAACCTTCAACGCCAGCCATAAACGATTTGGAAAAAAGTCTTTTAAAAACGCATTGGGCGAATCTTTGAAAAACCTTTTCGGCGCGATGTTTCAATGCGCAAAGCTTGAAGCTGTTCTTGAAAATCTCTGAAAGAAACGGCGGCATATTCAGGATCTTTAAGAATATTTTTATAAAGTTCATATTTTGCCCGTGCTTTAATAAGATCAAAAGCATAAATCAACCAAGGATTATCGTCTTCTCTCAACTGTTCATCAGCAAAATGAACAGGAGCATAAGAAAGCTGTACAGTTTCCACATGTTCTGGTGTTGGAAAGAGTCCTATTTTTTGATCAAGGTACGTATAAAAGAATGGCGTTCCTAGCGCAGGATGCATACCATATTGTTGATGCAACACTTCCAAGGGCTTAAAGAACAACTTTGTTGGTGTTGCATCCTTTGTTACTAAAAAGACGCCCTCCAAACTCTTTTCTGATTCAATAAAAACCCCCTCTTCTTGCCCATACCATGTTTTACCACTTTGTGTTTTAAACGTCCTTTCTCTTTTTTCATTAAAGAAAAAGGGTTCGCGTTCACACAAACGCAAAGCCGTAAAAATTGAATCTTGAATTTGCAGGGAATATTCCGCTGTTGTATCGTCAATTTCATCTTGAATAAGCGCGACCATATAAGCAAAAGTTTTAGAATGATCTGAATGTGTAAGGTTTAGATTTTGGGGATCAGTGGATAAAGTGGTCATAAGCCTGTCCTTGTTTCTGGAAGCATTTTAAATTTTTCCCCCAACAGATCCCTCTTGTTGGGGGAAGAGAGCAAAAATTCGCTTTAAGCGGGTGCTCCATAAGTTGGGATGACAATAGTGCCAAAATCCTGAGCCCCTTGCGTACTTCCTGGCAAGGTAAAGCAAGTTTTTTTCATACCAATAATGGTTTTTGCCGCGACCCCGAATTCTCTTTCATAGTCGAAGAGTTCTTCCACCAATTTATAGCGTGTTGCTCCTCGATCTTTACCAAAAGCAATCACAGCACTCTGCGCACCAAGCAGAACAGCACGACGCACATTTGGCACAGCTTTATTTACCGTCCCAGATTCAACCCCTTCGGTAATATGTTCAGCTTCGCGCAAAACCACACCATTATACATGCCCAACGATCCATCATAGAGCGGATTTTTGATACGACTTCCACTATAGATTGCCTTGGTAATGTCGAGCCATTGCCCCGCATCTGTATTGGTTCGCAATTGTGTCACTTGGGTTGGATGGAGATAAAGCACATAGACATTTTCCCCATCGAGCCGCACAGGTCTAATTTTAGGATTTGCCAATTTAGCCCGTTCAACTGCTTTATCAATCAAGCTGAGATCAAAAACATCGTCTTCTTTTAAGTCCTCATCTTTTGCTTTATCATTAGGACGTACCACGCGTTTATTGGTTGGTGCCGTTGGCGCATTAAACCCATAATGGACAGGTTTAAGAGTAATCGTACGTCCCTCAAAGTTAATTGTTTTTGCGGTATACCCGCAAACTTGAATGAAGAACATCATACTCAGACGATCTGCATACCAATCAACCAAACCATTTTTTGCCTCGGTGCGCAAATCATGAAGAATTCGTTGTTGATCAATCGTTCCCTCATTTTTGACACGCACAGCATGAACGAGTTCATTAATTGCCAAGCGATCATTGAGAAACTGTAAAACTTCTTCATTGCCTTCCAATGTCTGCCCTTCGCTCACCCCATCGCCTAGCAACTGCACACGCAAATTAAAGCTAATAGCATCCCCACTTGCTTTCGTAGTTTCATCTTTTAATTGTACGATACTGTTTGAATCATTTCCAATCAACGGTGCAATTGGAAGTGCTTTTGAGACTTCTTGGTTTAGTAATTTAGACCATGTGCGCACTGCCATTGGGTCATTAAGTCCGATATAAGTTACAGTCATTTTGTCCTCTAAAAGTTTTATTGACATAAAAAACCCGGCAAAGCGCCGGTTGTTAAAACACCACATTTCATTTCAAATGGTGAATAGGTTGTTCGTGAGTTTTATCTAATTTCTGTTAGCGTCTGCCTCCCCCTTATAAGAGCTCTCCTCTCCACATCCGTGTTTGAGAAATCCCCCCGCATTCTCCTGCGCCAAAAGCCGCTCCACGTTCCCGCAAAAAGCACCTGCCACATTCTTGTTTTTAAAATTCTCTCCCACCCATTAAACGATTAAAAGCAGCTTTATTTTTAGGTTCAGAAACCCAAGCGCTAAACTCTGCTTCTGACATTTTATCAAGCATATCCAAAGAAATCGGCCCATTTGGCGTCAAGCCGTTATAAGCAGCAAGAGTACGTGCAGAATTGTGTCTTTCCTGTAAATTTTCACCCATGTTATTGGGAAAATTTGTGTAGCCAATTTTTTGTGCAATAGAGTAAATCACTTCAGCCGGATTTTGATTTTTTTGCGCACAATCGCGCAAGATCTGCTTCAACTCATCACCAATCAACGCATCAATATTTTTGGGATCGGCCATCTCAGGATAGAGCGAAGCACAAGCTGCCAACTGTTTAGCCCGCGTTTCATAAATAAAATCAGCTGCTTGATCAAAATCATCATGCTTTTGTTTAACACTGGCAACAGACTGCTGAAAAAACGCATGCAACTGTTCTGCTTCCAAAGCAAGAGAAGGCTGTTGTTTTTCATGTACAAGCCCTTGTTTTTGGAGTGTTTTTCCCAACCATTGCATATAGCCCATAAAGTCTTTTTGTGGATCTGGTGGAGCATCTTCTCCCCCTTGAACCTCTTTTCCAGCCTTTTGCGAAGAGTCCTGTTGTTGATGCATTTGCCCTTGAAAATTATCTTCAAGAGTTTTTTCTTCTCTTCCAATTTCACCATCTTCTCCCTCTTGTGTTGAGACCAGAAAATCTTGTTTTAATTGGTTTTGTTCTGCCGGCGTTAAGTGTTCTTGATCCATGACATTAGCCTTCTCTTTTTTTTAACAATAAAATCAAATTTTTCAGATAAAACAGCCCATAAGCATTTATCCCCTCAATGCTTACCCTTCACTTAAGCTCCAGCATTCCCCCATGGCTCCCCCACCATGACAGCAAAACTCCTTCTCCACCCTGCTTTTCCCAACAGTCCTGCCCTACAAAACAGTTCTTTTGAGAAAAGGGAGCCCATGCACTACGAAAATCGATAAGCAATTTATGATATATGGCGTTTATCAGAAGTCACGCATGACAAAGTGTCCTATTATTGAGCCTTTAGTGTCTGCAACATCTGCATTATCTGGTCTGCCCCCACATTATCCCCCATCTGCGCTGAGGCATTTTGCTCTTCTTGAAAAGAGTTTTGCGCCTTTATCGCAATTTTATGAATAAGTGAAGCCGGTAAAGGCGAATAGCGTAAGAGATCGAGCATAATCTCAGGCGTTGCAAAATTTTGCATCAAAGGCAGCAATTGCATGATCAGTGCAAAAGTACGCTCTTTTTCATTAAGACTTGTTGGTGCATCATCCACGACAATATCATATTCCAAACTTGTCACCATTTCGCGTGTCAGCGGCACATACTGGGCATTTTCATCACCGGCAATACGCACCAACCGCCCATCGGACAGATAATTTTGAATAAGATAGAGAATAATTTTCCCCTGTCGTTGCCGATATCGACGCAACCCATCAAAAAAGGAAGCCAAAAGATTAAGTGACGATTGTCGCCGTTGTTGTTCAAGAATGCCAGGCTGATTGACAGCTCGCGTCCCAATAAATTCAGAAGACAACCCCGTCACCTGTTCGAGAGCGCTCTTTGCTTCATTAAACAATTGGAAAAACCCTTGCGGAAATTGCGCCACGGGTTTAGGCTGAATTCTTCCCCCAGACACAGCACCACTTTTCAACCAAGTAATACTATCGGCTCTAGCCCAACTCTCGAGGGCTTGGCGATCATCATCAAAAGCATCGCGTTCTGCCATAATTCCGCCTTTTGATTGGCTATTGAGCAAATGCATCACTTGACTAAAATATTTGTTTGCCCACCGTTGCGGATCTTTTGTTGGCTTAACAATTCCGTAAAATTGCCGGCTTAACTTATCAAAAGTACCGGTAATACACTCCCATCCCAATTGATTGGGTGGAACCAAGGGCTTATCAGGCGCTTCAAGCAGCTTTCTACCTAAAAATGCCCGTTTGACAATTTTTCTGTTCAACCTTGTTGCTTGGACATGCGGAAAGGTTTTGCTTAAATTTTGGAAATCCTGCTCTGAATAATCGACAAACTTTCCACTTAGAGGCTCGAGAACTTTATAAACCACCTCGCGTTCAAACCAGCGACATTCTACCAATGTCACCATTTTAGGACGTTGATAGCCGCTCCCCTCTTCTCCTTGATACCCCCTCTCGGACTGATAACTTTGTGTCATCCCATCGCTGGTTGAATGTAAAAAACTCTGATGTTTAACCCAATCAGCATTAAGATCGCTCCAATGAACATTGGGAAACATTTCCTGCGCCACAGCAAGGGGTTTTTCATCAATATACCATAAGCGTTGTGCATCAATAAGATTAGGCTTGACAGCACTTGCATCCCACACCATTTTCATCGGGTCTAAGCGTGCAATAATTGGTTTTCCTTGTGGATCTTCTTCATAATCAAGGCGTGTATCTGTCCACCCCATTCCGCAAATAATTGCATCTTGAAAAGCATCAGAATCTTCGTATTCCCCATCGGCTTCATCACGAAACCACTCAGCCGCCCCTGTCAGAATCTGGTTCGCAAAAGCTGCCCCTTCTTGTCGTGGAATAAATTGCACTTGCCTTTTATTATTGCGCTCAGCCCCAATCACGGCATTAATTAAAGGCGCAATACGGTTAAAAGTCATGACCGGTCTGTTTTGTTCGTGCAAGACAGCCAAGTCTTGCTCATTCCATTGCCGTCCATTATAAAAATCGTAATCTTCCTGGGCATTTTTTCGCCATTTTTCGACATGATCAATATCATCCTGATACCAACCCACGAGTTTTTTAAATAGTGCTTGATTTTCAAGCGTTTCGATTTGATTAAAAGAAGAATCTGTAGACATATTCATTAAAAAGCCATCCATGAAGTTTGAGAATGGTGAAACGAGCGATAAGGTTTTTTTCGCGCTTTAGCATTTGGCTGTTCATAAGCCACACACATCAGTCCAAAGGCATCGGCCCCATGGCTTGCCCAATCATGTTCAGCGCCTAGTCCGATATTGCGCTGTTCGTCGCGCTTTTCATGATACCAAGCAAGCGCTTTTCTGCCCGCACATGTTGTTTCACGATTAAACCATAGTGCAGGAAACAACCGCCTTACGGCTTCGATACGCATTTTCACAGCGCCAGTTCCTTGATTAGGAATTATTTTGGTTTGAAAACCGGCTTGTTGAAGGGCACTTTCAAAACTCACATTATAGACACGATCTTTTGTTGCGCCATCATGAGGCAAGACCATAAGAGCCTTTTCATATCCCCTTTGAAAGACCCAGCCCACATGCTCTGAGAGAGGTTGTCCTTGGGCTTCATAATAATCGAGCACTCGGATTTCCCGTCCAACGAATTGCGCCACCCACAATGCGGTAGCATCGGCCTTTGCTCCTGTTCCCCCGATATCCCAAAAGATTCTCACCTGCATCAAAGGATCACGTGGAACAGTGGTAATCCGCCCTTCCATTTCGGCTTCGAGAAGACATTTCTGATAATAAGCCCCTTGGACAGCTTGGAGATATTCGCCTTCCCAAATATGGTTATACTGCTCTGGTCTTTGCTGCAAATCGTCCATTCGATCACGATTAAGTTTTTCAGGAAATTGCGGATTATCACGCCAATTGATTTCCACCCCTTTGATATGAGGATTATCGACATTTCGGAAACGCTTTTCCACGGCTGCATTTTCATGGCACGGGTTCCATGTCACCCATAATTCTGCATTCCAATCTTTTCCTTCTTCGCGCAAAGTTGGAATAAGGGTTTGCCAAGCAGTTTCGGTCACGGGCTCGGCTTCATCGACCCAACAAAGGAAAACGCGCCCCATTGATTTAATACTTGCGATATTGCGATCAAGCCCAGCAAACACATAGACGATCCGTCCATCTTTTGACTTAATATATTTATCGCCGATTTCATAATAGTCTTGTAAAAAAGGATAAGATTCGATAGCGCGTTTAATTTCCTCCAAAGAACTTTCATTGAGAGAGTTTTGAAATTGCCGTGCACAAAGAATAATACCGCGTTCTCCAGCCATTCCATGGCGATATCCCACCACAGCAGACATCAAAGCAAAAGAACGTGTTTTTCCAGAACCGCGTCCTCCCCAAGCGGCTCGCACATCGGCATTTCCAGTAAAGACAGGAATAAGCTTTGGAATAAGAGCCACTTGAGCCGTTTTCTGCTCAATTTTTTGAGAAATTTTCTGAACAGTTGTCATTATAAATTTTCATACTTTAGCAATAATTGCGCTGCACCCTTTTGCTTATCCCAAGTTTAATGATCCCAGAGCAATTGAACGAAAAGAGCAATTGAACGAAAAACGCCCTTCTCAAAAGCAGCGCTTTATCTTTTCTTCATCCTAATATTCAATGAATTTCACTTTTTTGCATGAGGTCCCCTTGACCCCACCTATGCGCCCCAAGCCCCTAAGGCACAAAAGCCCCACCCCTTCAAACACCGCGCCTGTCATCCCCCAACCACAAGCACGGTATCCCCCCCAACCAAATCATAGCCTCAGCACATGGCTCTCAGGCATATCCAAAGCCCAACATCCTCCAAGATCATGCCTCTCAAGCATCACCAATCCTCACACTTTATCCCCCAAGATACCCCCACCAAAACACATGCATCCCGCAAGCATAACACTTCTCTCAAGTTTCATGCCCCCCACCCATCAAAACACTGTTCCATATCCACCACACAAATACCCTGCACCAAATTCCTTCCAGCACACGGTCCCTTACAGCATCATTCACCAAAGCCCCTTCCCAGTATCACGAGCGCCCACAAGCACGATAGCCTCCGCTTCAATCCCTTCAAGATAGGCAATCACCAAAGCAGCCCCCTTCCAAGATATCACCCACCCAAGCCTAACATTTTTCAATATCACAAGCCTCAGTTATCGAGGTATTATGCTTCTCCGGTCCGCTATTTTTTGCATTCACTGGTACAATCTCGATACGCGAAACTGTTTTAACCTGCCCTTCTCCAGCCTCCTGAAGAGGCAACACTTTTGCAAGAAGCGAAAAAAACGGTACGGGATTATTGAGAGCATGATACTGAAGATAAGACACCAGCCCATCTTCACCATAGTGATATCCAGCCTGCTCCGCCGCTGTCAAAAGAGCTTCATTAAATCGCTTTGTTGTTTTATTTAAAGTCCCTTTTTTCCGCCCTCTTCGACGTAAGGGAAGACAATGTTCATCTACCATCATCATGTTCCTTCCAACTAAAGAGAAACCAAAACCTCAAACACAAAAAATGACATAAAAATCAGCAACAAAATTTGACAAGCATTCAAAAATTAAAAAAATGGGACACACCCAAAAAGATAAGAGCCCACATAAAGCCCAAATCCTCCGCTTCATTTTACAGATTCACATTTTTACGCTTTTACATCATTACAGAAAAAAGCCAAATGAAACTCAAAAACCGCCATCCCCACGCCCCTCTGTAAACACGGGTCTGCAACAAGCTGATTTCTCGTCTATCAGATTTCCCTGCTGATTATTTCATATGGCTATCCCACACTTCAAAGAATGGTGTTTCATCAAACACGCCAGATAAGCTCTGATCTACAATTCGACTTCAAAAAGCAAATTTTCCTCTGCTGAATAAAGCTTCCACCCCGCACCGGTTTTAAACTATCATCCAACCTCTTCCCCAGTAAATTCCCCTACTAACATCAGATTACCACCCCCCCAAACATCCCTATTTTACAATATAACAGACTAGAAAATCTTTTAATTGTTCTTGCCAATCCCTTGAAATTACTTTATCACTCAAAGGATATATTGATCGTCCACGCAACGATCAATAAGGGATAGTAAAGCCCTAAGCTCTAGCGTAAGAATGAACCCACTTTGTGGGTGTCCCGGGATTCCGGGAGTTTTTGCTATGTCCAGGTGTGATAAGCACTAAAAGCAAAAATGCTGACTAGAGCTCAGTACTTTACTACTCCCGGAATACCAATGCGAGGGCGCTCGCAACCGGAGGGGGGCTTGAAGTGCAAACTAAAAATTCACATTTCAACGACATTTCAATAGGTAAAAAGATCCGTCATAGAAGAATTTCAATGGGACTTTCTCAAAAGGAATTAGGAAGCTATTTAGGTGTCAGTTTTCAACAAATCCAGAAATACGAAAAAGGATCTAATCGTGTAAGCGCGGGGTGTTTGCTCGAAATTGCTAAAAAACTAGAGGTTCCTATGAACTTTTTTTATGCGGACCTTTTAACAGCAGATATTCCCACAAAAGAACATGCCTTACACCACGATCAAGACACATACAGCGAAAAAGAATACGCACTTTTGAAAAACTTTAGAGAACTCGAAGCGAAAAAACAAAAAGCAATCTTGTGGTTAATTTCTGATTAGGCAAAAGCGCATCAATCGACATCCTTTGCCAATATTCCCCTCTGCCTAAAGCCTTGCCCGCCTGATATCACCACATCTCAAAAAACGGTTTACGACATCATAGGATAACAAACTTCAAAATAGGATAAAAACACCAAAACCTTGGAAAAACATCCCCACCCCTCTCACAGAATCTTATCAAAAGACTCTTCTGATTTAAACGCACAATTCCGATTTTATCATTATGATACCTTTTTACATTTACCTTGTCAAGTTTTTATATTTTTCTTTTGATATTTTTGTGTTTTTCTTTAAGGAAGCCACATCCCTCAAAACACCCTTCCCTGCAAAATTCCCCTCATACAAAACACAATGTCTAAAACAACAAGAGCTAAAATAGGATTTTTCCTAAATAGCCTTCCCCCTCTAAATGGGCTTCCCCCTAAATAGGCTTTCATTGTATTGCTCATTCACCCACTTATTAAAAAAAACACTTCTCAATGCTTCTCACACCCATTTCACGGATATCCCCATACAAATATAGATGCAACTATAATTGTTAAGCTCCGCATAGAATATAAACGCCCACCACGAGATTTTTCTCTTCACATCTCTTTACACATCAACTCTGCAATCTGTTCACAGCCATTCCCCACACACTCTTCTCCAGAAAACGCACTTCAACAACACTCTTCATCCCAACTTTCTCCTCCATTCACGAAGACACTTCCCCCAATCCTTCCCACCACATTCCATGCCATGATAAAAGCTCTCACAAAGCACAAATCCTCCGCTTCATTTTACAGATTCACATTTTTACGCTTTTACATCATTACAGAACGCAGCCAAAGGAAACTCCCAAACCACCACGCGATAATTTGATAAAAACAAAACACCTTTACAACAATCTCAAACAACAGATTTCTGTAAAGAGCTCATATGAATTTGATTGTTTAGATCTGACTATTAGATTGGCATATAGAGCCGTAGAACAGAAAGTAATTTTCTATAAGACAGAAACGATAAAAGCGCTATATAACTGAGACAGAACATGAAGAATTGCAAACAGATAAAACGACATCTTTCTTCGTTACAACACTGAAATTGTAAACGAGACGACGAATAACTATCGTCTGAATATGCAATTTCATATCTGCAAATTTTTATTGATTAATTCAATCCCAACACTTCCCCTGAAACACATTTCTTCATTATCTACTTCTTTGAGACAAACCGGCAAAGGGGTTTCATCTATTATAAGTACGGAAATAATAACGGGTTACTCCAACCTCATCATAAGAAACCATAGACATGATACCTGTCTTTATTGGCGTTATTTGATAAGTCAAGATTACACCATTTTGCTGTTTGTTTGGTTGATCTGTATAGATCACGTTATATCCATTCCGTCGCAAGAGATCAATAAATAGAGGAGTAAAGTTGTCTTCTGTTTTATTTTTTTTCACAATAAGTATTGTTGTAGCGGGCGGTAAAGGTTTTTTAAGATTACGAACAAAATCGTTAGCAATTAATTTTACATCATCTTTCGTAATATTTGGACTGACATAACTTGATGAATAATTACTGATAGATGCACAACCAGCCACCAATACAAGCGGTAACGGAAATAAATATTTTGACATCTTAACTCCCCTATTAATTGCATTCTCTCCTGAAAAGCTCCTACACCAGAAATAAGAGCCTCCTTTCAAAGAATAGCCTTAACAATATACTGCTTTACTATCAAGCATTAGTTAATCACTTTCTCGCTTGTTTAAAAAACGACCACCATCTCTCATAGTACTCAAAGCTTATGTTTAAGACACAAAATATATATGTTAAAAGTACGAAAAAACACATGTAAAGCATATAGTATATGTATACTTACTTTCATGGTGTGTTGCATTACATAAACCAACGCACAGCACCCTTCATTTCCCCTCCATTCACGAAGACACTTCCCCCCAATTCTCGCACCACATTCCACGCCCCCAAAAGCCCAAAGTGACCAAAAACACGCACAATATATAAACCACAAATCCCCCACTGCACTTTTACAGATTCACATTTTTACGCTTCTCCACATTTACAGAACGAAGCCAAGGAAAGGTTCACCGCCCCGTACCACTCTATAAACAACGGTCTGTAAAGAATTCAAATGCTTGCCTAGCAAGTTTCTACCACTGACCACTCATTCGTTTCAGATCACCCCCTTCAAAGAGCGGTGTTTTTACCTCATGAATAAGATAATGAGCGAACCGTCTTTAGAAAAAAGAAACGGCATGGAGATATCAAATATATCAATGGTCGTCATCGACTATCGTGTTAAGAGGTGTTAACTCTTTATTTTTCTTAATTTTTGCAACGCCAATAATTCCCGTGGAAATAATTAATGCGGACATAGCTAAAAAAGAGCTTAACAATCCCACGAGTGCCAAAAGTCCAGCAATAAAGCCAGACATTGCTTCGGCAGAGTTCGCTAAAGTTGAAAAGGTTCCAAAACTCTTACCAAAATCTTCACGACGAGAATATAATTGAATAGCTGAGACTAAACCAATATCCACAAAGGCACCAATAAATCCCAGAACAAATGCTAACACGAGAAGGAATTTTAAATAAAGTCCAGCAGCTAAAGGCATAACAAACAGGATAACCCCATAAAGAAGCCAAAATATCATGAGCTTCAACGATGTAATATTTAATATAATTTTACTATAGAACAAACCACCAACAATAGTTCCAACAGCCATGAGAGAAAAAATATAACTCACAAGGCTCTCCTCTCCCCCCACAAAAAGAACAAAAGCTGGAATTAAAAATCTTAAAATAGCACCCGTAAAGAGAATAGCAAACGACGATCCAACGAGCGTAATAAATAAATTATTATTTTCTGTAGAAATATATTTAAGATATGAAGCTGTTTCTCGATAAATTTTTATAAAATTGAATGATTTATTCTCGCTTGAATTTAAATTCATGAGATTAAATAACACGATAATAGATATAAAATAGGTAAAAAAATCAAAAATGAGTACTGCCGATTTATTTGCTAAAAAAAGCAGTATGGAACAAACCAAAGGGCCAATGACGGCTGCCGTTTCCATGATAATTTGAGCAATGCTATTGGCCTTTGTAAGATCTTTTATTGAAAACATTCTGGGAATAGCAGCTTGAAAACTTGGTTGGAAAATACTTCTTCCTATCGTTGTACATATTGCTGCAAAAATAAGAACAATGATATGTGCCGTACCTGTTATATAAGTTATAAAAACAAACAATGAAGCTAATAATCTAACAACTTCACTTAAGATCATATTTTTCTTCAAAGAAAAATTATCCGCTAACCAACCTCCTATAGGGCCAAAAAAGAGAAAAGGGATAAATCGAAAAAAATACACAAGACCTGTAAAAAAGGTGTTATCTGTTAATTCTAAGACCAGTAAAATAAAAACAACTTCATAAGCATAATCACCAACTTTGGAAATAAAGAGAGAGCAAAAAAGAGCTAATGGACTCTTTTTTAAAAACAAATTCATATCAACCATCCAATTTTAAACTTTGCTACACTTAAAGTTACACTTCCTTCGCTACAATTGGTGATATGAACTTCAGAAGAGTCTTTTATTCTAATAAATCGCTTAATAAATTAAGTGAAAATTTTTAAAGAAATACTCCTCTTGATATAAGCATTTACTCTAATATCAAGTAATATATTAATTTTTCTTGCTTATTTGCTTTAAAAAAGAAAGAATGTAAAAATTATGAGATCACAATCTTCCATATTATTACATTGACCTCCGCCCCACGTTTCAAAGAATGAAAATTCCCAACCAGCACTAGTCTACAATCCCACAATAAAAAGCAACTTTCCCCACAAAATAAAGCTTACACCCAACCACTTCTCAAACGACAGCACGTCATCAGGCTCAACACAAATCAAGCCCTATCTCCAAAACCGCCATCCTTCACGCATCTCTTTGCACCACCGCCTTACCCACACTCTCCTCCTATCCATGCGCACTCTCTTCATCCTCCATTCCCCCTTTTTTCTCCCGTCACACACTTAACAACTTAACACCCCTCTTCCCTCCAGCTTCCCCCTCCATTTATGAAAACACTTCCCCCCAATTCTCGCACCACATTCCACGCCCCCAAAAGCCCAAAGTGACCAAAAACACGCACAATATATAATCCACAAATCCCCCCACTTCACTTTTACAGATTCACATTTTTACGTTTTTACATCTTTACAGAACAAAGCCAACGAAAAGTTCACCACCCCGCACAGCTCTATAAACAATAGTCTATAAACGAATCCAGCTTTTTGCCTAGTACCCTTACAGTCTTCAGACCCGCCCCTCAAACGACAACACTTCATCAAGCTCAACAAATCAAGCCCTGCCCTCAAATATTCTAGCTCTTCACTCCCCCTAAAAGAGCAGTGTTTTACGGCATAATAGAATAGAAAATTTTTGATTTTTCTTGCCAATCTTCTGAAATTACTTTATCACTTAAAGTGTGATTTTGATCGTCCACGCAACGATCAATAGGGAGTTGAAGACCCGAAACCTAAACATAAATTTATCCCGCTTTGCGGGTATCCCGGGATTCCGGGAGTTTTTGCTATGTCCAAGTGCTTCTCAGCACTAAAAGCAAAAAGCTGATTTAGGTTCAGTATTTTCAACCTCCCGGAATACCAATGCGAGGGCGCTCGCAGCCGGAGGGGGACTTGAAGTGCCAACTAAAAATCCACATTTTATCGATATTTTGATAGGCAAAAGAATTCGCCACAGACGCATTTCCATGGGGCTTTCCCAAAAAGAATTAGGAAGCCATTTAGGTGTCAGTTTCCAACAAATCCAAAAATACGAAAAAGGCTTAAACCGTGTAAGTGCCAAATGTTTACTAGAAATCGCTCAAAAACTAGAAGTTCCTATGAACTTTTTTTATGCAGACATTGCCACAAAAGAAGATCTTTCAACAAAAGAAACCCTCTTACACCACAATCAAGAAACCTATAGCGAAAAAGAACACACCCTTTTGAAAAATTTTAGAGAACTCCAGCCGAAAAAACAAAAAGCAATCTTGTGGCTAATTTCTGATTAAGCAAAAGCGCACTAATCAACATTATTCCATTCATATCCCCCTTAAGTCAAATTCAAACNAAAAAACTTTAGAGAACTCAAATCAAAAAAACAAAAAGCAATCTTGTGGTTAATTTCTGATTAAGCAAAAGCGCAACGATCAACGTTATTCCATTCATATTCCCTTTAAGTCAAATTCAAACCAGCTTCCCCTCAAACAACAGCACTTCATCAGTCTCAAAAAATCAAGCCCTGCCCTCAAATATTGCAGCTCTTCACTCCCCTTCAAAGAGCGGTGTTTTATGGCAGATAGGATAATCAGCTGCATTTTTGTTGTCACTTATAATTTTCCAATGACTTTTGAATGCCTCAATCAATTTTTTTATAGCACTTTTACTCTTTTTAAAGCTTCTTTCTCTGCTTCTTCTTTTAACTTCATGCCATTGGCGCTTTCGTACCTTTTTATTGTTTTTTCAATCTGATCATCAGTCCCTGCTTTAAAGACAATCATTGTTTCAAACGGACGAAATAATGACGATTGCGAAATATGAAACAAGATATTCGTACGCAAATTGCTTGGATCAAAATCGCTATACCCTTTTCTTTTTAAGTCATGGATAGATATCGCTTTTTTTGACATAGCAAGACCAATAACATCGCTATTTTTCTCACCAAAATCTAGTACTTTTAAAAGGTTATTTTTAGCGTCACAAACTGTCGACATATTCATGACTTCGTTAAGAACTTGATCATTTATGTCAAATTGAGCATCTATGCCAAAAATGAATATAAGATCACGCAAAGAACAAGCTTTTTGAAAATAACAAGCATTGTACAAACGTGAGTGAATCCCAAGACAGTTGACTGCTCCTCGAATGATTTTTATAGCGAGCTCATATGATTTTTCATCTAAACAAAAATCACGAATGTCTGGAATGTAGATTTCTTGTGTTTCTTGTAACGGTGCAACTTCACTGTTTAATGCACGATCAATAAGCTTTTCTAACCAATTGTAACTCTCACTATTATCCTGCTCTCGGACAGACGATCTGATCTCTTCTAAAAGATTGTCCAGCCCATACTCTTCTCTAAAAGCACGCTCTCTTCGATCACACGTCATCGTAAATGTATAGTAATCTTCTCGTTTGTCCGGTATAGATGATGCGTCAATTTTTGGATCATTCACTTTAAATGGATCAACGCTTTCTCCACTTTTAACAGATATCGAATGCTCACCTCTAATAGTATCAAAAACTCTCGCCCCTTGCTCCTCCCTAAAAGAAATGCCTTGTTCAAGAAACATCTTTAATGGATTGGAATCATCCGGTGTTAACGATATACGCTGTATTAAAGAGTCCAAAATTTCCTGTTGAAGCTTATCATCACTTATTAACGAATCTTTCCTATCCTCGTAGAAATCCTTTAAGCTTTCTGGAGTATGCCGATTATAACTCTTAACATCCTCTGCAAACCAGCTGTTAATTATTTCCTTGTTTGTGGCTAATTTCATAAGATTATGCCCCCGCTTAAATTTCAAATGATCCTTTTTATCAATAAATTCCAATACAGTTTTTATTAAAATCCTTGAAAAAAGCTCATTATCTTTTTATTTTACTTAATATTTACCATACTATAGTTTATTGGTAAATAAGTAAAGTAAAATCAATTAAGATATAGATATTTTTAATATACACCTTCCACTTAAACTTGCTTTTATAACAACGAATAGCGGAAATTTTAACCAAAACAAGTTAGAGGTCTTGTTTTTCAAGTCTTTATCTTGATTAAAAAAAACTGCAAAGGAGCAAACTTGATTGTGCAGATAATCATGCTCCATCATCTATTAGCCACCAACATAGAGTTGTGATCAATCAAACAGTTTTAAAAAACTTTTAGCAAAATTTTAAAGCAGAAAAACGCACGTCACCGAAAAAATGAGAGAGCAGTGCATTTTACGCATCCTCCACCTTTTGCTTAAACAGCAAAACTCCAATCCATCGTCAAAATATCTTCGTCTAAAATCCCCCATCCCCCTTCAAAGAGCAATGTTTTACGGCGGATAAACGGCATTTCTCTTTAACGCTTTTACGCACAAAGCAATAAAGCAATCCCGCTTGTGACTTCACTTATAACATTGCAAGAAAATAGTTTTCATGACAAACAGAAGTAAAAGAATCCTACGATATTCGAAAACGCTGATTTAACATGCAAAAACACCAGCCACTCCCTTTGCTTTGCAATAAAATACCGCTTGTCTCATCGTGAATTTTTCTAAATCAGCACGGTTCAAAGAGCGGTGTTTTATCGCATAATAGGATTATCACCGCCCTTTATACCATGAATTTTTCCAAACTTAATCTTCAGGCAAAAATTCCAACCGATCTCCTTGTTTTGTAATTTTCACCGTTGTCTCATCGTGAATTTTTCCAAATAAGATATTTTCCGCCAGTGGATCTTGAATTTCTTTTTGGATAATCCGTTTAAGCGGACGCGCACCATAGAGCGGATCATAGCCTTTATCGGCAAGAAATTTTCTCACCTCTGGCTCGATTTGCAAAGTTATTTTGCGTTCATTGAGCAAATTTTGCAAATGTTCTATCTGAATATCGACGATCGCTTCCATATCGTGACGTTGCAGCCTTTGAAAGAGAATAATCTCATCAATACGGTTTAAAAATTCAGGACGGAAAGCCGCTTTAACGACATTCATAACATCATTTTTTGCCTGATCGGTTGTTTGCCCTTCAGGCAAAACAGTTAAAAACTCAGCACCAAGATTAGAAGTCATAATCAGCAAGGTATTGCGAAAATCAACGGTACGCCCTTGACTATCGGTCAAGCGTCCCTCATCCAACACTTGCAACAAGAGATTAAAAATATCAGGGTGTGCTTTTTCAATTTCGTCAAACAGAATGACCTGGTAAGGTCTTCTACGTACAGCCTCGGTCAGCACCCCACCCTCTTCATATCCAACATATCCAGGAGGTGCCCCAATCAGCCGCGCCCCAGCATGTTTTTCCATATATTCCGACATATCGATGCGCAACATGGCATTGGAGTCTTGGAAAAGAAAAGCGGCAAGAGCTTTGGTTAATTCGGTTTTCCCCACACCAGTAGGACCCAAAAACATGAAAGAGCCAAGGGGACGATTGGGATCTTGCAACCCTGCACGCGCACGACGTACAGCACGAGAAACAGCTTGCACAGCCTCTCCCTGCCCAATCACACGTTTGCTAATTTCATCTTCCATCCGCAACAGCGCCTCCCGTTCTGCCTCCAGCATTCGATCAACAGGAATACCGGTCCAGCGCGAAACAATCCGCGCCACATGTTCAGCAGTAACCGTCTCTTCAACGAGATGATTTTGTTGGTCATCATTTTCCGCAATACTCAATTGTTTTTCGAGTTCAGGGATAACGCTATAAGCGAGCTCTCCAGCGCGTTGGAATTGTCCATCACGCTGTGCAATAGCCAAAGCATTACGGGCTTCTTCGAGTTGTTTTTTCAAATCAGCAGCATGCCCTAATTTTTGTTTCTCAGCCTGCCAAGCACTTGTCATCTCAGCGGACTGTTGTTCCAATGTTTTCAGTTCCTCCTGCACATTTTTCAAACGTTCTTTTGCTGTTGGCTCGACATCTGTTTTCAAAGCTTCCCGTTCGATCTTCAACTGTAAAATACGCCGATCAACAGCATCGAGTTCTTCTGGCTTTGAATCGACCTGCATGCGCAACCGCGCCGCCGCTTCATCAATAAGATCAATAGCTTTATCCGGCAAGAAGCGATCCGTAATATAGCGGTTAGACAAACGCGCCGCCGCAATCAAAGCACTATCAGCCAAGCGCACTTTGTGATGTTGTTCATATTTTTCCTTAATACCGCGCAAAATAGAAATAGTATCTTCCAAAGAGGGTTCAGGTACAAAGACAGGTTGGAAGCGGCGTGCAAGAGCAGCATCTTTTTCGACATATTTTCGATATTCATCGAGCGTAGTAGCGCCCACACAATGGAGTTCTCCGCGTGCAAGAGCAGGTTTTAACAAGTTAGAAGCATCCATAGGACCATCAGATTTTCCAGCGCCAACAAGATTGTGCAATTCATCAATAAAGAGGATAATTTGTCCATTTTCAGCTTGCACCTCTGCCAGCACCGCTTTAAGGCGCTCTTCGAATTCCCCACGATACTTTGCACCAGCGATAAGCGCTCCCATATCCAGCGCATGAAGCTGTTTATCCCGCAAAGTTTCAGGTACATCGCCATTAACAATGCGCAATGCCAACCCTTCCACAATAGCTGTTTTCCCCACCCCAGGCTCACCAATCAACACGGGATTATTTTTGGTCCGCCGTGAAAGCACCTGAATAGTGCGGCGGATTTCCTCTTCCCGCCCAATCACAGGGTCGAGTTTTCCTTCACGGGCATCTTTTGTGAGATCCCGGGCATATTTTTGCAAGGCATCATATTGTCCTTCAGCATGGGGGCTTGTTGCTGTTTTTCCTTTCCGCAGCGCATTAATTGCCCGATTAAGCGCTTGCGGGGTCAATCCTCCACTTGTTAAAATATCGGCTGTTTTTGCGGTCTTTTCCATGATCAGCGCTTGCAACATGCGCTCCACGGTCACAAACTGATCACCGGCTTTTTTCGCAATATCCTCAGCCAGCGCGAAAACTTTTGCCAATGGCTGCGAAAGATAGAGCTGTCCATTTCCTCCCTGCACTTTAGGCAAAGCATCAAGTGCTTCTTTTAGCGCCTTTTGAATAAGAGTAAGATCACCACCAGCGTTTTGGATAAGCGATGCAGCCAATCCTTGAGAATCGTCTAACAACACTTTCAGGAAATGCTCCGGCAAAAACTGCTGATGATCAGAAGCAAGAGCGCTATTTTGTGCTGATTGTAAAAAACCCTGCACGCGTTCGCTATATTTTTCCAAGTTCATTTTTTTTCCTTAAATCTCAAGCCATCACCACACTTTAACCTCTCCAATATTCCACAAAAGAAACATCCAGAAAGGATTATCCAGCCTCTAAAAAACACCGCGAAAAAAGCAGCAAGAAGAAGAACCATAGTGCTAAAAAGAATATGGGTTTCTACAAGCCTCATAGCAAGAGGGAGAAAAAAAATACGCTATCATTTTAAATAAAAACCGCAACTTTTCTCATACCCCCCCATCATCACTCCCCCTTTTAAACCATCACCCCTAAATTCCACCATTAAACTTAAATTTGAACAGCAGAAAAGGAGCATGCAAAAACACTTTAAACAAAGTAGTCTTTACAGCATATAGTTTAGAGTAAACATTAAAGTATTTTCTCTAATTTTACTTAACAAAACATTGAATATGTGCTTTAATACTTATAAAGTTACACTATTTTTATTAAGATAGAGGATTTTAGTATGTACCATACTGTAAAAAAGGTTATTTTAATACTTTTATTCCTTCTGATAAGTAAACCAAGCTATGCCATTTTTGCCGGCAAAGTTATTACAATAGAGCATGAATGGCTTAAAAATGCATCATTTGATCTATTTGTGTTCACCCAGCAAGTAAATTACGATGGTGGGCCTAACTCCATCTATTTCTGGGGAAATAAATTTGAATTCCAAAATGGAAAAAGTGGACAAATTGGTTTTTTCAACAGGAGCGGCCGTACCATTCATTTTTCTATCTGGAATGCAACGGGATGGAAGGGTAATACATGCAAGCATTTTACTCAGGAAGGTTCAGGAGTACGATGTGAAATTAACTTTCCATGGGAGATGGGACGCAGATATCGATTATATGTTGAAAAAAATGGAAATCTAGTTACAGCGACAGTAGTCGATTTTATAACGGGTAAAAAAGTGAATATTGGGACCATAGAAGTACCAAATACATTTGGCAAACTCCGTAAATCTTCAAGTTTTGTTGAAGACCATTCTCGTTGGAAGAGACATCTTTCCTCTTGTTATGATTTAAGTCCGCAAAGTTCGATTTTTTTTGAGCCTCAAGGCATAAAACAAAACAAGCTACACGAAGGGAGTCTGAAAGCTTCTAATCAAGGAAAGTGTCGAGATTCTGACCTCATCCAAACATCATGTACATCCAACTTTTGCATGACAAGTATAAGCGACTTTGGAGGTTTAGCCTCGCCTACTACTAAACCAGAAATACAAATTTCCAATGAGAAAGATCTGTCTGCAGAAACAATTTCTAACGTTTTGAAACAAAAAGAGCTTGTCGTTATTCGTTCAAAAAATCGTTCTTGGGCACCCAATATCTTTTTGCCATCTCCTGATTCATTTAAGTGGAAATCAATCTTTATAGATCATCTAGCGGCTTTCAGTTCTACGCTTCACACCACTCACGGCACACAAAAGATAACCACAGGTCAAAAGATTATGTATATGTCTGATGGAAAAACTTGGAAGATTATGAAAAGAAACTAGCTTTTTTCTTCTTGATAAGCCCCTCACTCCCCTTTGAAAACAACTGGGGGTGAGAAAGTTTTTTTTCATTTCCCCACCACGGCTCCCTTTCCCAGTTATTTTTTCGAGCCCTGCTCTCATCCCTTTAACTTCCCTCGTCACCAGACTTTCCAGGGCATTTTCTCCATTCTCACCCCCTTTCAAAACCACAACACCCTTTAATAAAATCCTCACCTCCCTCTTCTATCACCCTCACACCATCCCTTCACGCATCCCTTTGCACTACCCCCCCGCCTCTTATCCACACCCTCCCCTTGTCCATAGGCACTCTCTCCATTCCACGCCCCCCTTTTCTCTCCCATCACACATTTACGACTTACAGCACTCTTCATTCCAGCTTCCCTCCTCGATTAACAAGCTCTCGTTCTCCCCCCATTTATCTCACCCCATCCATGCAAAAACCCAACGTGACCCCAAAACACGCACAATGCATAAATCCATAAATCCTCCTCTTCACTTTTACAGATTCACATTTTTACGCTTTTACACATTCACAGAAAACAGCCAACGAAAGATTCACCACCCCACACCGCTCGATAAACACTGGTCCGTAAACAATCCAGCTTCTTATCTAGGGAAGGACTACTGATCACTTCATATAATTATCACCACCCCTCAAAAGACGCGCTTTATCAGACAAGACAAATAAGCCCTTCCTCCAAATATTCTCCACATACTCTTCTCCAGAAAACGCACTTAACACCCCTTTTCATCCCAGCTTTCCCCTCTCCACTCACAAATGCATTCCCCCATTTATCTCACCACATTCCACGCCAAATAAAAGTATACACAAAGCACAAATCCCCCGCATCATTTTACGGATATACGTTTTAACGCTTTTACGTTATTACAGAAGTCAGCCAAATAAAATTTCCACATCACCACCCCGCACCGCTCTGTAAACACTGTTCTGAAAACGAACCCAGCTTTTTGCCTAGTCCCCTTACAGTCTTCAGACTACCCTCCTCAAACGACAGCACTTCATCAGGCTCAACAAATCAAAGCCCTATCATGAATATTCAAGCTCTTCACTCCCCCTTCAAATAGCGCCGTTTTACGGTATAACAGAATAGAAAATTTTTCATTTTTCTTGCCAATCTCCTGAAATTACTTTATCACTTAAAGTGTAATTTTGGTCGTCTACGCAGCGATCAAGAGGGAAGACAAGCCCTAAACCCTAGCGTACAATTGAGCCTACTTTTGTGGGTATCCCGGGATTCCGGGAGTTTTTGCTATGTCCAAGTGCTTTAAGCACTAAAAGCAAAAAGCTGACTAGGGTTCAGTACTTGTTACTCCCGGAATACCAATGCGAGGGCGCTCGCAACCGGAGGGGGGCTTGAAGTGCAAACCAAAAATCCATATTTTATCGACATTCTGATAGGTAAAAGCGCGATTTATAATCCATATTTCGCACTTTTTAAAAAGTACCCAATCTTATAGTCTTTGAGATTATTTTCATTTTTCTTGCCAATCTTCTGAAATTACTTTATCACTTAAAGTGTAATTTTGGTCGTCTACGCAGCGATCAAGAGGGATTCAAAAACCCTAAGCTCTAGCGTAAAATGAGCCCACTTTTGTGGGTATCCCGGGATTCCGGGAGTTTTTGCTATGTCCAGGTGCGTTTCCGCACTAAAAGCAAAAAAACTGACTAGAGCTCAGTATTTTGACTCCCGGAATACCAATGCGAGGGCGCTCGCAACCGGAGGGGGGCTTGAAGTGCCAACTAAAAATCCACATTTTATCGACATTTTGATAGGCAAAAGAATTCGTCAAAGAAGAATTGCCATGAGCCTTTCCCAAAAAGAATTAGGAAGCTATTTAGGTGTCAGTTTTCAACAAATCCAAAAATACGAAAAAGGCTTCAATCGTGTAAGCGTAGGGTATTTACTCAAAATCGCTCAAAAACTAGAAGTTCCCGTAAACTTTTTTTATGCAGATATTGCTACAAAAGAAGATCTTCCCACAAAAGAAACTCTCTTACACCACGACCAATACACCTATAGCGAAAAAGAACACACCCTTTTAAAAAATTTTAGAGACCTCCAGCCGAAAAAACAAAAAGCAATCTTGTGGTTGATTTCTGATTAAGCAAAAGCACAACAATCAACATTATTCGTTAATCCCTCTAAAATATAAGCTTCAGATCACGCCCCCTCAAAGGAGAGTGCTTCAAAAGGCGCTACAAACAAGCCCACCCCTAAAATATTCAACACACACGCGCCCATACCTAGATACGGAAATTGATATGCCTGATATCAACCTCAAAAAGCATTTTTTCACAGCATAAGAGGATAATTCTTGAGATCCAAAAATATTTTGATTTTTCTTGCCAATCTCCTGAAATTGCCTTATGAATAAATACTGTAAGTTTGGTCATATACGCGACGACCAATAGGGAACTGAAAACCCGAAGACTTGACACATGAATTTATCCCGCTTTGCAGGTATCCCGGAATTCCGGGAGATTTTGCTATGTCCAGGTGCGATGAGCACTAAAAGCAAAAAGCTGAGTCAAGTCAGTGTTTTCAGACTCCCGGAATACCAATGCGAGGGCGCTCGCAACCGGAGGGGGGCTTGAAGTGCCAACTAAAAATCCACATTTTATCGACATTTTGATAGGCAAAAGAATCCGCCACAGACGCATTTCAATAGGGCTTTCCCAAAAAGAATTAGGAAGCTATTTAGGTGTCAGTTTCCAACAAATCCAAAAATACGAAAAAGGCTTAAATCGTGTAAGCGTAGGATGTTTACTCAAAATCGCCCAAAAACTGGAAGTTCCTATAAGCTTTTTTTATGCAGACATTGCTACAAAAGAAGATATCTCAACAAAAGAAAATACCCCACACCGTGATCAAGAAACCTATAGCGAAAAAGAACACACCCTTTTAAAAAATTTTAGAGACCTCCAGCCGAAAAAACAAAAAGCAATCTTGTGGTTAATTTCTGATTAGGAAAAAGAGCAACAATTAACATACCCCTGCCTAAAGTTTCTCATACCTGATATCACCATACCTCCAAGAATGATATTTTACGGCATATAAGATAATTCACACTATAGCTCCTCGTTTTCTGTTTTCATTATTGCTTCAAGTCAAGCTGATTAAGGATTGGCAGCTGAGTTTTTAAGTTTGACTATTCGTAGCAAAGCGGAGTTAAACAAAAATGACATTGTCGCTCAAAACCATGCCCCCAATTGCATTTACGAAACGGTGGAACAGTGTCAAGAAGGCAAAGCCCCGAAAAAAACATATGAGCGTTTAAGTAAAAATCAAAAATTGAATCTATAACGTTGAAAAAGCTGCTCTATGTTGGATTATCTCCACGTCCTCTAAATCTCAAAAAAATGATTTAAAACATTTGTTTTATTGATGAGCCAATCATTGAGATCGAACAATTAACAAAGAACGGTTCAGCAATATCCTGATAGCCAATAAACAGAATAATCCACTCAATCCAGAAAGAAGGAACAATTTTCCAGCCGAAGTGTGACCTAAAACAAACGCTCCAACAAACGGCGCCACCAACATAGCTAAATTTTGTATAGACTGCACCCATCCGGAAGCCACCCCAATCTGTTCATTGAAATTGCTTACCAGATAAACATTAGAAGATATGGAAAAGTAAGCGCTAACCATTCCAATAAGGAAAAAACAGAGCAACAAAGTCTCAATACGGAGTAAATCAAAGTAAAAAAAGCACACTGAGATCATGACAAAACCAATCATTGTTGACATTGCCGGCATTAACAACTCTGATATTTTGCCTGTAAGGGGTTTATGCTTTGATTGTTTCACACTCCAAAATCCATAGAGAAAATTACCGATTGCCGAAGCCGATACCAGCATCCCAAGAGCCTGTTTATTCATTTTCATTGCACTAAGAATAACCGGCAACTGATTATTCACCATAAAGATCATGGCAAAATACACAAACATCACCGCCACATAGGCATACCAAGTTGTCCCATAAAGCCTCTGCTTTGATTTTATGGTATTCGCTGTTTTTATCATGAGCGACGAGACAGGTTGTGCACCAAGACAACAAAACACGATAAAGCCTAGCAATGTCAAAAATCCAGAAAACAATAAAGTATAGGTATCTGATAAAAGTACAGACAGAGCACTCCCCAAAGCAGGTCCGATCATCTTTGCTGCGCTATTAATCATGTTAAGCACAGAATAGTAACGAGTCCGTCCGTTTTCAGGCACCGAATTTGCACTAAGAACGGAAATTGCAGGCATGGCTAGACTGTTGAATGTCGCTCGAATAACTGCCAGTATAATAAATCCTTGCAGACTCGTCGCCATCAATAAACCGACAGTACAGAGTGCCCGTAACAGCAGTGACGCCCGCAACCAATGGATCATAGAACGGTGACTTACCAACATTCCAATTGGCTTAGACAGAACGATACCAGGTAATAATGTTGCCGCTCCAATAAAAGCGACATCATATTGATCAGCTTTCCACGTGAACACAGATACGGTCAAAATCACGATATAATCAATCCAACCGCCAAATGACACCACGCCATTACCCAGCAAAAGCACCAACAAGCGATTTTTTATTACCCCATCTCTTTGCACCAAAACACGCACCCCTCTTTTTTCGTTAGCAATACTGATTAGATGATCAATTTTTCCTCACACCCTAAAGGCATCAACAACTTTCACGCAACAAAGCACCATCGACCTTCATGCAACAAAGCAATTTATAATTATCCATGGTAAACAAAACCTCTGGAGATAAGTCTTAGATATGTATTAAAACTTCCATCGTTGATTGAACTTAATCTGCGTCTTTGCGAATGACGATAATAAGCAAGCCGTTAATCCAGCTCTTAAATACATTTACGATAATCCCGCGCGCCTCCCCTTCAGTTCCCACACAAAAAACGCTTTAGCGTTCTTTTCTCAAGAGAACTCTTTATTCTTCTTCATCACTTACTTGTGGTGGGGGTGGTAAAATATAAGAGCCTGAAAGCCAACGATTAAGATCAATAGCTCGGCACCGTGTGGAACAAAAAGGATAAGAAGATTTTTGTGACATCTGACCACAAATAGGACAAGGATGCGGAGGACGGGTCTCTTTTTGCAAATTTAGCTCTTTTTGTTCTTGGCACACCTTTGTCATTGGCTTCTTCATTAACTTTTCTTCTGTTGCTTTTTTTTCATTTTTGCTTTTCTCTTTTTGTTGCTTTTCACCTTGCATTGATCTTACCTTAAAGTTTTTCTAATGCGTTTGTTCAGCCCAATAAGTGAAAAGTGGATAGTGATAAGCGGTCAAGAGATCGGCTGTTTCAGCCAAAGGCAATCCCACAACATTAGAATAAGAACCCGTGATATGGACAACAAAAGCCCCTGCTTTTCCTTGGATAGCGTAGCCACCCGCTTTCCCTTGCCATTCTCCTGAAGCAAGGTAAGCCTTCATCATGGCAGAAGTTAAGCGTCTAAAGCGAACACGACTTTCAACCAATTTTACGGTTATTTTTCCACGTTCATTGAGCGCACAAATGGCACCATAGACCTTATGCGAACGCCCAGAAAGGTATCGTAAACATTCATAAGCCTCATCCTCGCTTTCTGGTTTGGGGAAAATGGTCCGCCCAACAGCCACCACGGTATCAGCCGCCAAGATAATCATTTTCTGTCCAGGTAATTTTTCTTGACCATTCTGCAACTCGTCTTGACCATTCTGACTGTACCAGCGCAAAATTTCTTGGGCTTTCAGCGCTTTTTCTTTTGCCAAACGTTTGGCAAGGTTTGCAGGATGTTCTTTTAATTTTGGCGTTTCATCAATATCGCTTGCATAAACCTGCTGGGGATCAATCCCTATTTGTGCCAAGAGCGCTAAACGCCTTGGTGAAGCGGAGGCAAGCACCAAATAAATTTCTTCTGTAAGAGTATCTGCCAAACGTTTTTCCCCCCACTCTCTTATATTTCTCATTTCCACCCCTTCACAATCGACTTCCCTCTCGCCCCCTTAAGCACCCCCTTTTTAAGCGCGCCCCTTTAGCCTCCCTTTTAAGCGCTATTGATCTCCTTATCCTTTTTCCGCATCGATTTTACAGTTTTTCAAGGCTCTTCAAACACTCCCCTTTTTTCACTCATGAAAAGCAAACTAAAAAACTGTTAAAAAATAATAGAAATAATATGATAGCTTTTAGAAAAAAGTGCAAGCCACCCACGAGGCTACTTATAGCGATATGTAATACGCCCTTTTGTCAAATCATAAGGTGTCATTTCCACCATGATTTTATCACCGGCCAACACCCGTATACGATTTTTCCGCATTCTACCAGCGGTATGAGCAATAATTTCATGATCATTTTCCAGTTTCACACGAAACATCGCGTTAGGTAAGAGTTCAGTAACGATACCAGAAAATTCTAAAACTTCTTCTTTTGACATAAACAAACATTTCCTTTACAGTGCACATATTTTGTTAAGCTGCGCGTTATTTCCAGCGTTCATATCCTATTTTCTTAAGTTTGTGAATAAAAATTCCACAAAAAGGGAAAGGTTTTTCAAGTTTACTCTTCCATGCTCTCAAAAAACGTCATCCCACACCTTAAGAATCAAAACTTTTTTTTCACCAATTTTACCCGCTAATTTCCTTCAATTTTTATGATGATTTTGGTTTCAGTGTGACAAGAAATTACGCTAATTTTTTCCCCTAAAGCATTTTCCCAACACCTCTGACTAATCCCTCCACAACTTACGAACAATCATCCTCTCTCCAACTTTTCCTCACCTTCCACACCTTAAACATGCGCCCTTCAGATAAACACCACTCCCCCCACGCCAGAAGCCCTTCCTTTTCTCAAAAACCTTCTCCATTCTTCACACACCATTCACAACATGCTTCACTGCCCCACACTTCATACTCTACGCATTTCCCATACAGCCTTCCCCATTTTCTCTCTCTTCACACGCTTCCTCTAAGCCACTCTTTCCATTTATGTTGTTCTTCCTACCTTCGAAAACACGATCCCTATACATTGCGTATCATTAACCACAACGCCTCTAACGACATAAAGCCTTTTCCTTTTTTACACATTTCCGTTTTCACGCTTTTACGTATTTACAGAATAAAGCCACATGAAACTTCCACACCGCACCACTCTATAAACAATAGTATTACCCCAGCTTCTTGCCTAGCCAATCTCCCCCAAGCACTTCAGATCACCCCACATCCACGGACTTCAGCCCCCCCTCAAATGACACCACTTCATCAAGTACCATAAAAGCAAAGCGCTATCTCCTCACACCATCCTTCACGCATCCCTTCGCACCACCGCCTCTTACCCCCTCTAGTCTGTTCATTCCTATTCCACCCCCACAACACTCTCTTCTCCCTTCAATCTCCCGCAGGCTTCATCCCAGCTTACCACTCCATTCACAAAAACTCTTTCCCCCATTTATCTCACCACATTCCATGCCATGCCAAAAGCATACACAATGCACAAATCCTCTACTCCTTTTTCACGAATATACGTTTTTAAGCTTCCCTTCTAATCATGATTTCGGAGCCGCGTGAGAGGGACAAAACAAGCCGTTAAGTTCTGGGGGTCAAGGACGCCGTTAGGCGCCATGTAATGGTCTCCTTGACCTTAAGAACCTAGGATTGTTAGTCCCCTCATTAAAAGCGGGTCTGATCTCATGATTTTGGTGAGCGTTCCGGAGAGTTTGAGAGGCGGAAAGCCTCTCATTAAAAAATAAAGTTTATAAATAAAAACTATTTTCATTTGCCAATCTCCTGAAATTACTTTATCACTTAAAAGATATTTTGATCGTCTACGCAGCGATCAAGAGGGATTCAAAAACCCTAAGCTCTAGCGTAAAATGAGCCCACTCTTGTGGGTGTCCCGGAATTCCGGGAGTTTTTGCCATGTCCAGGTGCTTTAAGCACTAAAAGCAAAAAAGCTGACTAGAGCTCAGTATTTTGACTCCCGGAATACCAATGCGAGGGCGCTCGCAACCGGAGGGGGGCTTGAAGTGCAAACCAAAAATCCAAATTTTATCGATATTCTGATAGGCAAAAGAATTCGTCAAAGAAGAATTGCCATGGGGCTTTCCCAAAAAGAATTAGGAAGCTATTTAGGTGTCAGTTTTCAACAAATCCAAAAATATGAAAAAGGCTTCAATCGTGTAAGCGCAGGGTGTTTACTCAAAATCGCCCAAAAACTGGAAGTTCCCATAAGCTTTTTTTATGCAGATATTGCCACAAAAGAAAATCTTTCAACACATGCCGCACACTATGATCAAGAAACATACAGCGAAAAAGAACATTCCCTTTTGAAAAATTTTAGAGAGCTCCAGCCGAAAAAACAAAAAGCAATCTTATGGTTGATTTCTGATTAAGCAAAAGTGCACACAAAGCATAAATTCTCCGCATCATTTTACGGACATACGTTTTTATTTTACGGATCAACGTTTTGATGCTTCTCCACATTTACAGAAAGCAGCCAAACGAAACTTTCAAATTCCCCCCGCATCACTTTGTAAACATAGGTTTGTCAACAATACAGCTTCTTACTCTAGCCAATTCCCCTGCTGATTTCAGATCACGACACCACAAAGGATAATGTTGCATCAAACGCGACAGATACGTCCTATTTTAAAATATTCTTGCCCCTTCACCACCCTAAAGTAAGAACACGCAAAGCACCGGTCAATCCCACTTCAAAAACAACTTTCCCCACACCCTCTCTCCTCTCTCGTCAACACACCCGCCTCTTCATCCAAGCTTCCCCCCTTCATAAAACTCTTCATCCCCACACCCCAATCTTCTCTCCACATTCCATGCCATGATAAAATCATACACCACGCATAAAGTCCCAGCTTCCTTTTTTACACATTTCCGTTTTTCCGCTTTTGCATATTTACAGAAAGCAGAAAATCTGTAAAAAATGCATTATACAATAACGTTTTCAACAACTGTCATCAAAATCTCGCCTCCCTTTTCATCTAAATCCCCCTATTTTCACTTAAATCATAGATATAAACCGCCTTATTATTGTATTGAGCAGCATAAAATTTTTCGAAAAATTCTAACGATCAAAAGGGTGCATAAGAAGCATTTTACGACTTTTAAAAGAATTTTTATTTACACCCAGTGCTTTTTTGTAACGTAGAAGAGCACATTTAATTAATTGACTATAAGAAAGTTTGAAATGAGAGAAGCTTTTCGTTTTTCTCGTTCAACATCCACAACGATAACTCCTTCTTATAAATCAATTTTTTTCGTAATACAAAACGCACCAAAAGGAATAGACTTGTGTTGCATATTCACGCGCTTGTTTTAAAGAAAGATCTCTCAACGCTCATCACACCCATTTTGCAAAACGCCGCCCGTAAAGAAATGGTAAGCCCCCATGAAGTGTATAAAATCCATTCAGCCCTCCCCTATCTTTACGCTTATGGAAAAACACGTTTACGCTTATGGAAGAACAAGGCCGGCATCATCACAAAAACTCTGCCAGCTCCCAATGTTGCAGACAGCCTTCGGTTCAAGAGATAATTCATTAAAGGCATGCCTTTCTTGTACAGTTTTGATCCACATGCACGACCCACCACTTATGATGTATAAGCCAAGTAATTTTAATTGATTTAATATGAGAGAACTGGTGATGAGAAATTTTATTATATTCAGCAACGCGCTTCACGGTAAAAAATGGTTATTTATTATTATAAATCAATATATTAATAAAGAAGAGAGTCATCATCAAGACGCTTACCTTTTTCTAAAAAAAGGCTTCACACTGAAAGAAAACATCTAAAACTTAGATAAAAAAAAAGGTTTGCCTCTAATAAACAAACCTCTGCAGAAAATTATTCACATAACTTTCAAAATTTTAAATTAATCCCTCTAGAAGCAATAAAAAGCTTTAGAAGCACCAAAATGAATACAAAAACTTATTTAACACAATGTTAAGAAAAATCAAGAACAAAAAATTTTTATCGTTAATGCACCTTTAAAAAAACGAGGCTTTTTAACCCACGCGGCTCAAAAGTTCGGGGCTTCTCTACAAACGCCTCCAAGCCAATCAATCCCTTCATCTCTCTCAAAAGACAGCATAAAAGGTTCACAGTACAAGTCTTCGCTAAAAAAAATATCAATCGCCAGCGCTCATAAAAGCCAGCGTTGGTATAAAAGATCAGATTATCGAACAATCTTGCTGAAATGTCTTCCCAATAAATAAAAAAGAAGCGGATTCTTAAATATTTCCGCTTCTTTAACAATAAAAATTATGATGAGGGATTATTAAAAAATTTCAAGACTGTGAAGGGAACCAATTTGATAACAATTCATACCTTACAGGATCATCGGCACATTGCCCACCACCACATTCCAGTATGGTAGAAATCAAATTTGCCGCAATCAAAAACACAAATAAAAAACTTGCTGCTTTACTCAAGACTGGAAAAGGAGAAAATTCTTTGAACTTGTGTGCCAATTCGCCTAAAATCATGACAAATGAGACAGCAAAGATACAAAGGACAGAAATAATGAAAGCCCAAGTATAAAAATGCAATCCAAAGAACGTTGAACCATATCCTAAATCATCGGGTGTGATATGCAAAAACACTTGCCGTGCTGCCACAGCACTGGTTACCATACAACCAAGAATAACCATACCATAATGGGTATTTTTCACCTTATGGTGAATATTGAGTAAGAACCCACAACCTGCCAGCATCAATCCAACGCGCTGCAGCAAACAAAGGGGACAAGGTAACTCAAACTTTACCAATTGATAATAAAAAGCCACCACCAAGACAATAGATAACCCAAAGAGTCCTAGCGTATTCATAAAGATGACGAAGTGAGGATTTTTTTGTTCAACATGTTCCATGGCTATTCTCTCAAAAAGATAAATTTAAAGTGGAAGTTGCGTGATGATTGAAAGTGAGAAGAATGACAACAAATAAAATTGCCCACAAAGCATAACTTATATTTTTTTTGCCACACATAGTCGTTACTGCAGTACCTAAAGCGATTAAAAATGGAAGAAACATAGCTTTTAAATCTCCTTTACATCCGTTGTTTAACTCTTATTTATTTCAGCGTTCACCATATTACAAAATTGGGCAAAAAAGAGACCATGGATTTATTATTCACAATTCGTCACTCGCGATTGATATTGCCATTATATTTAAGTGAAAAACGATATAATCGCTCAGAAGCACATCTCAACAAAAGCGTTAAAAGCACAAAAGCGTTGATTATTCGCTTCCCCTTATATCAGCCATTGTTAAAGATATATCGACAATTATAAAGATTATATCCCCCCACTCACAAAAGAATTACGTGAACAACAAAATAAATAGGCTTTGAAATCGAGAGATATACATCTCTTTTTTTCTCAAAAGAATATCCTCACTTTGCAACGCATTTTCGCCATAAAAATCTCTTTTTCTCATAAGCAATGTTTCAAATTGCAACAGATTTTATATCATATGGTGATCTTGTTTATTTTAGCAAATAAAAAATAAGACATTTTAAAAAAAACTTATAATCAATGGCTTTTCCCCAATGCACTTTTCCCTCTTATCTTAAATAAAAGACAATGCCGCAAGCTCAACAGCCTCATGGGTCCCACGCCACCCCGTGACATTACCCTCCCCCTCACAAAAAGTGCTTCATGCCTTCAATACTTTAGTTTTTCATCTCTCGAGATCCCCTTTAAATTTTTAGCTTTCCACCTTATTTGAAAAATAACTGTTTCTCTGTCATCAATTGGCTTTGCAAAAAGAATATAAAACTTTAAAAAAATAATGATAAAGAATCGCATTGAACCTTTGAAAAGGATAGAGAATGATGAAAAAATCATGTGATGTGGCGATTTTAATGGGGAGCCAATCGGATTGGCAAACGATGTGCCATAGTGCAGATATTTTGACGAATCTTGGTATTTCTCATAGTTCGCATATTGTCTCAGCACACCGAACTCCTGAACGCCTTTATCAATTTGCAAAAGAAGCAAAAGAAGCAGGGTTTAAAGTTTTAATTGCCGGTGCGGGGGGTGCAGCGCATCTTCCAGGTATGTTAGCAGCCCTTACTCCTCTTCCTGTTTTTGGCGTTCCAGTGCATTCTCACTCTCTTTCTGGTCAAGATTCTTTGCTTTCAATCGTGCAAATGCCAGCAGGGATACCCGTCGGCACATTAGCAATTGGCAAAGCAGGCGCAATTAATGCAGCACTTTTAGCCGCAGCCGTTATGGCCGTTTATGACCATGATCTCGCCCAACGATTAGAAGATTGGCGTCAACAACAAACAGCCAATGTCGCCCAAACGCCTGTAACGGAGGTTTAAAATGGCACCGTTTTTCAACACCTCCTCAGCCAACGCCACCCCCTCCAACGCCACCCCCTCCAACACCACCTCGTCCAACACCACTCCCTTCACCATGTTACCTCCAGGCAGCGTCATTGGTTTAATCGGGGGCGGACAATTAGCACGGATGCTCGCCATAGCGGCTGCAGAATTAGGATTTCGAACCGTTATTTTTTGCCCTGAAGCCGATTGCCCAGCCGCTCAAACAGCAAACAACCATATTGTTTCCTCCTATGACGATATATCAGCTTTAGATCATTTTATTTCTCAGTGTGATGTTGTCAGCTATGAATTTGAAAATCTTTCGCTTCAAACGGTTCAATATGTAGAAAAGAGTAAGCCTGTTTATCCTTCTTCCAAAGCATTAGAGATCACGCAAGATCGACTTTTTGAGAAGCAATTTTTGCGTGATCAAGGGATTGGCACCGCGTTATGGCACGCTGTTGACAATTCTTCTTCTCTTCTTTCCGCTCTTGATACCTTAGGCGGACGTGGTCTTTTAAAGACGCGTCGTTTTGGTTATGACGGAAAAAACCAGATCAAGCTTGATCACCCAGATGAACAAACCCTTGACGAAGCCTTAAGGACTTTTCAAGAACAGCCTTGTATTTTGGAAGAAATAGTTCCTTTTTTATCGGAAATTTCGGTTCTCTCGGCCCGCACAAAACAAGGAGAACATATTTTTTATGATTGCCCTGAAAACCAACATAAAAACGGAATTCTTCATAAATCCTTTGTTCCATCACATATTCCACTTGACGTGCAAAAAGCAGCTCAAGAAATCAGTGTAACAGTCATGGATGCCCTCGATTATGTTGGTGTTCTTTGTATTGAACTTTTTGTCTTAACGAATGGTCATCTTTTAGTGAATGAATTAGCACCGCGTGTCCATAATTCTGGTCATTGGACACAAAAGGCATGCATAACTTCACAATTTGAACAGCATATCCGTGCTATTTGCGGACTTCCCTTAGGCAGTCCCTATCGCCACAGCGATTGCCAAATGACCAATCTTATTGGTAACAATTTTAGCACGTTAAAATATTTTCTGAAGCAAGAGCGCACCTCGATCCATTTATATGGCAAAAGCACTGCTCACCCCAACCGCAAAATGGGGCATATCATCCAATTACTGGGACCAGCCAACAAATCTTAAGCCCACATATATATATAAATACTTTTTCACACTTTTCCCCAAAATGAACTGAAAAAACAACCTCTCCCCCACACCGATATCCAGCGGCTCAAAGCGCCCCTAACCTTTTAATTCGCCCCTAGCAGGGCTTCACGCCCTCCTACAAGCCCTGCTCTTTTAAAAACATCACCTCTTCCCCCTCCAAACCGCTTCATCCTACATGAACATCTCATCCGCCCTCAAAAACAACCTCTCCCCCCCACACCGATATCCAAGCAGCACAACAAGCGCTCCCAACCCTTCAACTCCACCCCCTAGCTCTTCTCCCCTTCCTTTTCTCAAAAATATCCCCCCACGGCTAAAAACAATCCACCAGCCCCCAACTTCCCCTCAACGGATACCTTCCACAGCATAAATATTCCCCATAACATACGCAGCCCCTTCATTTTTCTTTTAATGCCAATCTTTAAGAAATAGACTGATCTATTGCACCCCATAGATACCAATCCCCATGATTGCGCTTTTATTGTCTCTAGCTTCTCTTCTTATGTTCATTTTTTCACAAAAGCATTTTCACAAAAGCATCGTTTTGTTTTCCATAAAATCGCTGCAAAGAGGTAAAACGTATTACTCTCCCCAAACAACTCTCGAGAATTCGGCCCAATATCAGCCAGACGATAGCCCCCCTCCAGCATAGCAACTTTCTTCTTTTTCTCCTCTCTCTTTTTCCTTCAACGGATAGAAGATTTTCTCCTTTCGTTAATTCCCCCCCCAACACATTCCTCGAAAAGGTTTCCTGAACTTCTCCCCAAAGGCTTAAGTTTCTTCTTTTCAGATCAATTTTTCTTCTCTCACAAAACCCTCCCCTTTTTTAGTGCATCAATTTTCTCACCTTTTAATCCTGTTAAGATAATGAATTATAAGGCACATCACCACCGTATAATGCGCATTGATTTTATGGCATCTTTTTATTGCATCTCGCACAATTCTTTATGAACTCCCCTTATCGTAAACGCACTTTGTTTACGCATATTCTTAACCACCCATAAGAGATTGTCTGTAACTCTCTAATCCTGCTCAGCAATGACATTCGTCACCCCCAACAGACCAGCGCTTCATGAAGTTCCCACAATTTTTCTCAATCCAAGCTTCTTTCAAGAGCACCTAATAATTTATAAATATAAATGTTTATTTTATTATCCTGATAAAGCTAAACTATACTTTTTAATACTATCATTTTAACACTATCAGTGCCTTTAAAACGCTCATTGTGCGAAAAAATACTTCATTTCTAACAATAATAAAATAATTTCGCTTGTATCTTATCTTAATATGTGATTAACGTTCAGCACAAACTTAGATCTTTTTATAGCAAAAATACCATACAAAAGGGGAAAATAATGGAGGGGATCTCTTCAAACAAACTCAAAAATGAAAACAATGAAAATAAAGAAGAAACTTTAAATGAGGCACAGTCTGTTCCTCCCCAAAAACGTAAAGGGGGTCCATTTAGACATATGTTGTTCCTCTTTCTTTTAACTTTTCGTAAACCCATTGTTTTCGTAACGAAAATCCTAGCGATAGGCTTTTTATTAATGGCAGGAATTCTTTGTCTAACATACCTCGCAGTAGGAAGAGAGTCATTACCCCTATCGATCGGGATACCAATGATCATTACGTCAGCTCTCTTTGGCATTTGCAACATGTATATAAATTGGTATTATGACATGCTTTTATTACGTTTATCGCCAGACAATGTGAAGCTTTCACTCTTTCAATAAACATCATCATAGACCACCCTTGGGAAGGTCAAATTTTTTCTGCAACATGGATATTAAAAGGAATTCAAACTATCCACATTCAAGAGCCAAAGTGTATTCTCAGTATACTGGCTCCCTTATTGGATAATTTGAATTCCCCATCTGCTCGACAATATCCAGCACTCCACCCACGTAGAAATAATTGGGTTGCAAAGAATCATAAACTATTGCCTTAAAAGAGAAATTTATGCATAATCTTTCACTCTAACCGCACAGATTTAATCCCTCATTAAAAGTACAGAGCGCTCCGTCCCTGATCTCCACGTCAAAGATATAATTACAGGATATGATTACAGCACTAAGCTTATCCATTCCCAAACCAAATATCCTCTCACCCCTCACGTAAAATAAAAAGCCTCAAACAGAAGACACTTGTGTTGCCAATTTACGCACTTGTTTTACCACGCGCTTATTTTAAAGAAACATTTGGCCAATGCACATTGCCCCACCACTTCACAACAGCAGCCCCGGTCATAGAGCATAAAAACTCTCGATAATAACTTAAACATTCATAGTGCACCACCCTCTTTAAACTTATGAAGCGTAAACGCCAACCTCATCATACCGCTTTGCCAGTCTCCAATGTTACCACACTCTTAGCATTTGAAAGCATTCATAAAAGACCGTTTTATTCCTTATCTTCAAGTATCTTTACCATAAATCAATCCCGCTTGTGATATGCAAGCAGCGAATGCTATGCTTAAAGATACACAGATTTGCAATGAGAAAACCTTAAGACTATGCGAAACTCTTATTTTACTATGTTTTCTCTGAACAATAGAAATTTATCCTTATCAATTCATCATCTTCGTCATCATCATGCGGTTTATTTTTTAGGTTTTAAGAATAAGCCTTAAGAATATCCTCACACACGAACAAAAAACACCTCATGTTATAAATTTTACATGAGCCTTACTAAACGATGATATTTTACGAAAAAACAGGATTATTTTCTCACAAATAGGAAGCTTTTACTTTTTTTCACTCTTTGTGCTTTTTTGTGTCCTTCTTTTTACGAGAAAATTTTTACCTCCAAGGCAACCATTAACACACACTATAGGAATTTGTAAGGGATATACCCTTGACAAGAATAAGACTTCTTGTTAGATCTCTCCTACTTTTTTGCAATTTTCACTTATCGTTGTGCTAATGAAGTGGTTAGTGCGTACCTTAAGAGTACGCTTTTCTTTTTGTGATCACAGTGAAAAAGTGTATCGTGTGATGTTATGATGCAAGTACGATATCGCAATGCAATGCTCATTAAAGTGAGCAGTCTATTGGGGTTGTGGTATTGTATTTTCGTATTTTAATATTGTATTATAGTATTGTGTTACGTAAACTATTTAAACGGTGAATATGATGAAAATTAAAAATTCGCTTAAAGCACTAAAAGAGCGCCACCGTAACAATCGTTTGGTGCGTCGTAAGGGTCGTGTTTATATTCTTAATAAAACGAACCCACGTTTTAGAGCACGTCAGGGCTAATTTCTTTAGGGTCAATGTTTTTATGCCTACTTTAATTGTAGGCTTAAAAATTTTTTCTTGCGTTTTTTTGTTATAAGTCCGTTGATTACAAGTCTAGTATTTGATAATATTTGGTGATTTATCTTTTGGGGGCTTGTTTTTATGGATTCTTCTATTTTTTTAAAAGCCTTTCGATTTTTTCAGCTGCGTTTTTTCTGTATTTTCCAGCGCGCGTTTTTTCTTTCTTTTGTTGGCGTTTTTTGTTTTGTTCCCTCGAGCTATGGGCAAAATCCTTCTTCTCTTCCTGAAGATCGGCCTTCTCCACAATCGCTTTTACCGTTAGATGATCTTATTCCCAATTCTCCTCCCTCCTCCTCAACGCCCTCCGATTCTGATTCTTCGGCGGTTATTCTTGAAGATCTTGACAAAGAGCAGCTTTCCCATGTTGACAGAGTTAAGCAGCGCAAAGAAGCAGAAATTTCACGTTTACTCAAAGAATTGAAATATTGTGCTGATGTTGCTAAAGCGAAAAAGATCAGTCAACAGCTTCAACATTTATGGTCCCAATCGGGGAGCGAGACGATTGATCTTTTGATGTCATGGGCTGAAAATGCACTCAACAGCGACGATTATGGACTTGCGCTTGATTATATTGATAATGCTCTTGCACTTTTACCTACTCATGCTGAAGCTTGGATAAGACGCGCTTGGATTCACATTCAACTGAACGATTTCAAACTTGCCCTGCTTGATCTCAACCATGCTCTTGAACTTGAGCCGCGCAATTATAGTGCTTTTTTTGAACTTGGCGTTGTCATGGAAGCAACGGAGCGTCCAAAACTTGCTCTTAAAGCTTATGAAACAGCATTGGATTACTATCCACAAATGCGCAGGATTCAAAAGCGCGTGCAAGCTCTATTAGACGAACAATCACCACAAGCTCTTTGAAACCATTCAAAAACGAGACGCTTTACGGCATCCTTTCAAACCTAGATAAGACACAAGCCGGCTTCACATTCCACTCAATAAACTGCCCCTGCTTATAACCACACCATCACCCCCCACACAATTCACAGTACTTTTTTTGAATTTTGACTTTTTTGTATTGAAGGCATCTTCCAAACACTGCCAATATACTCCCTACAGAATTTCTTCTCATAGCAAGCAAACGCTTCCACGCCGGAGTCCTCTTCACGCCGTTTCTTCTTTTCACACCTTCCATCATGGATAAAAAAAATTTGTAAACACGATCCTCAAAAAATACTTTTTGAAAAAAGCTTAAAACATCGCTTAGCGCCTCTGATAAACTATCATCATCTGTTTTTTATTTTTAAGCTTCAACCATAGCAGCACATACCGTATCGGCTCTCCTTCACCCCTCAAAGTTGATAAAACAGCCCTGAAATATGGATTCACAAAGCAAAAACTTCAAAGACGCAACACCAATTCAACCAACATCCTTGAATAAGAAATATTTCCCTTCAAACCTCCTCCAAGTATTCCCGCGAAACATAAAAATCAAGCATTGTCCCAAAAGAGCCAATCAAGCCATTGCCAATAAACCGTTCTGCGTCACTCAAACACCCACCCCCACTCATATTTTTTGCTTTTTTACTTTGAATAAGCCATCCATCATACAGCCATTTCGAGCAGCCACCAGCAAGGTTATAAAAACTCTCCTGAAATACTTTTTGAAAAAGAAGAGAGCGAGGTTATTTTATCTCTAGCAGAAGCTCTGAAATTGTTTTATATTAAGGAGGGTGTTCTGCGCTTCTCGACAGGAAATAACGTATTCCTGAGACCTTAATGATCTCCAAGGGAGCTGTCCCTGATCAAGCCCGTGGGCTTTTTCATATGGCGCCCACCTATTTGTATAGGTTCCCGGGATCAGCTTTTTCCATCGGCTGTTGTGGATCACCCTTTTTTACATCAAATTTTTCCAGCTAAAATTGAGAGCGTCTTTTTACATAAGACCAATGACGATACTCTTTTCAAGAAATAAAAATTACGATAGGCTTTATTTTGTAGAACAGACAGCACTTACAAATAATCCCCTCTGTGAATCTGCTTCATCCCTTCGCACGCAAGCAGCGCAAAAGCGGCTTGTTGCACCAAGATACCCCCTAAAGAGCACACACTTTTTTCATGCTTTTTTTTTCATGAGCACAGCTCTTGTCCTAACAGAGATTTACAAAACGCCAACAATGGATAAAATACCAGCATCTTATAAAATAATTGACGAGACAATGACAAATAATCCCCTCTATGAATCTGCTTCATCCCTTCGCACACAGCAACGCAAAAGCGGTTTATCGCGTCGTGATGCTCTTTTAACAGAAGAGCGTGCACTCTTTTCACAGCGTGCTTGTTGCCACTTTATTGAATACCTTGAAAAGAAGGGAACCGATTTTTCACGCCTCATTTTAGCAGGCTATTGGCCCATTAAATCGGAAATTGACCCGCGTCCTTTACTGGATGCTGTAGCGTTACGCGGTGGGCATTTAGCCTTACCAGCAGTTCTTGATTCCACCACCATGATTTTCCGTGCATTTTCGCCCAGCACGATTTTAGAGCCCATGCGTTTTGGCACCTTTGGTCCGAGTGCAGACAATGACGTTGTTGCCCCCAATAATATTATTGTTCCGCTTTCTGCGTTTGATCGTCAATGTCACCGTCTTGGCTATGGAGGAGGATACTATGACCGTGCTGTTGCAGCTCTTGAAAAACAAGGGCATCAAATGATATTATGGGGCATAGGATTTTCATGTCAGGAGGTTTCCTCTATTCCCGCAGCAGAACAAGATCTACAGGTACAAGGAATTTTTACAGAAAAAGGTTTCTTAAAATGTTAAAATGTGATTAAAGCGCCTATGCGTTTTTTATTTTTAGGTGACATTGTTGGTAGCACAGGCTGTAAAGCTGTTTTTGAACACCTTCCTCAACTGATTGAGAAATGGCAGCTTGATTTTGTTGTGGTAAATGGTGAAAATGCCTCTGGTGGTTTTGGTCTCACACAAGAAACGTATCAAGATCTTTTGATAACCGGTGTTGATGTTGTCACCACAGGTAATCATGCTTTTTCTCACAAAGAAGCATTGCAGTATGCCCATGAGAGTGATCGTTTTTTACGCCCTGCCAATTTTTCGAAAGAAACTCCTGGAAAAGGTTCTGGTGTTTTTACGGCAAAAAATGGCGCCCGTGTTCTTGTCGCCAATCTGTTGGGCAACGTTTTTATGCCGTGTAAAGTAGAAGATCCATTTGAAACAGCGGAGAATATTCTGCTTGCCTGTTCGTTGATGGAGCAAGCCGATACGATTATTTTTGACTTTCACGCAGAAACGACAAGCGAGAAGCAATGTTTTGGCCATTTTCTTGATGGTCGTGTGAGTGTTATCGTTGGCACCCATACGCATATTCCCACGGCTGACGCGCAGATCTTAGAAGGTGGGAGCGCCTATTTAACAGATGCAGGCATGTGTGGAGATTATAATTCATCTCTTGGAATGGATAAAGAAGAACCCTTACACCGTTTTCTTTATAAGACGAAGCAAGATCGTTTTGAACCGGCATGTGGTCCTGCCACCCTTTGTGGTTTAGCGGTTGAGATTTCAGATCGCACCGGTTTAGCAGAAAAGGTCTCAGCGGTACGGATTGGTCCTCATTTAAAGCCTGAAGTTCCGGATTTTTGGTAGCTTCTTTTAAGCCACCCCTTTGATAGTTTCTTTCCAAGATTTTCTTTTGAGAACTCTATTTGGCAAGACGACTTTTCCAGCCCTTCCCAAATCCCTACTAAAAACACCCCGCCCTCCAATTTACCTAATACAGCAACTTTTCTAGCACAAATAAGTCACTCTTTTAAAAAAAAATAAAGGATAAAAGATAAAATTTTTCGTGATTTTTAAAACGATGAGAAGGAGGTTTTATTTGGACATTTCTGCGGGGGGGGGGGAGGAGAAATGTTAACCCCCTTCTCTAGAAAAAGCTTTATATAATAATTTATTATTTAGCAAGAGCCTCTTTAATCTTTTTTTAATTCTAACGAAAATTTAATCTTAAAATTGCTTTCTGCTTTTTAGGTTTGAGCTCTCTAAAACTTTTCAAAAGAATGTGCTCTTCTTTACTTGCGATCCCTTCATCACAGCAATACAAGACGTCTTCTTTTGTTGAGAGACCAGAATAAAAAAGGAAATGGGAACATTAAGAATGTCGGCAATCTCCTGTAAACGCCCTGCGCCTATACGATTAGAGCCTTTTTCATATTTTTGGATTTGTTGAAAAGTCACACCTAACTGACTGCCTAATTGCTTTTGCGACATTCCCAGCATTGTTCTTTTAAAGCGAATTTTTCTGCCTATCGAAATATCGTTAAAGTGTGGATTTTTAGTTTGCACTTCAAGCTCCCCTACCGGTTGCGAGCGCCTCTTATGCGTATTCCGGGAGTCTGAAAGTACTGAGTTCAGTCAGCTTTTTTTGCTTTTAGTGCTAGAGAGCACCTGGACATAGCAAAAACTCCCGGAATCCCGGGACACCCACAAGAGTAGGTTCATTTTTACGCTCGGATTTTAGGGGTTTTTGAATCCCTCTTGGTCGTTGCGTAGACGACCAAAGTTACCCTTTAAGGTATAAAGTAATTTCATGAAATTAGCAATAAAATTTAAAAACAGTCTTTATTTGTATTTTTATAAGAGGCAGATAACCTCTCATTTTTGATTAAATTATATACGAACGAAGTGAGCGCTATTTATTGAAATAAGTATAAGATCATAATCAAGAGATGCTAGACGTATTAGCTCGTAGTAAAAGCCTTTCATAGACATCATTAGCAAACAAGCAAAGAAATATCATGATAACAAAACCAATGACCATTGCTGTTTGGTGTTCATAGGGTGCAACTCTCGCTGTGTATCCCCAAAAAAGAAAAATAGGAATAAAACCAAGCCACCAACAAAGAAGTTTAAGAAGGCAAAAACTGGTTTACGAATGAATAATAAAATAAGGAAGATTGCGTAAAGCAACCTTTTAACTATTACAGCCAATATTCTACGTATTATCTTGAACACCCCACGCATTATAATTGATAAGATACTCTTTTTATGTCTTGATTTTTTTGGTGTTTGTATTCTTAGCAGAAAGATCGTTTATGACTTTCTCCCATTTTCAAGCCACTATATTATAAAAATGTAATATAAAAATGATTTATCTCTAATTATATCATCCAAAAATACAACAATACTTTATTCATTTTAACTAAAAAATAGATGCTTTATTAAGAAGAAAAGCTATTTTCATTAGTAAGAGCTGTTAAATCCTTACGTCTAAAATAGATAGAGCGTCCACAACGAACAGGTGGTTGCCCTTGCATAAGAATAATCTGTTCGTCTTTTCGCATTTCTTGTGTTATTTCATGTGGATATATTAAAGGTCTATGCTGGGTGTTTATATTTTCTGTCCCTCTTGTATGGAATCCTCCTAGAGGTTTGCTTGAATCTTTCACTTCAATGGTCATTTGACCACATGCCTTAGATATATTTTCAGCAGTTTTAATATCTTTTATTGCGGCATAGCTTACAAAAGCACAATTTTCAAACCATGTCATAACGCCTGACGAACCGAAATAGTGTTCTATTTGATCTACAGACTTGTAAAAAAGCATGAGAGATATACCATATTTGCGTCCATGATCACGTGCTTCTTCTAAAATGTTCATATATCCTAAAAGATCAGCATTATCTAAAATAAAGAGCGCTCTTTTTGCATAATTACCATTAGCGGCTTCCATAGCTCTGAGAAAAGAGCCAACAAGGACACGCCCAACACCTGGATAAGATTTTAAAATTTTTGAGGGGATATTTAGAAAAATATCAATATTTCCCTTTGTTATATCGGTAGTTTTAAAATCATGACCACTGATAAGGTTTGCATAGTTAGAGAGTGAAAGCCATTGTATATCTTTTGCAGCAGTAGAATAGACATCTGAGAAAGTTTGTTCAGCCATATTTGTAAACACCCCAAGGGTTTCACGAATAAATTGGGATGGAGAATTTGATCGTATAGATTGCAATTTTCCAATCACGGATGGTTCTGGCATTGACATGATCGTATGAAGGGTTTTTAAGTTTTTTTCCTTTAATGTGTATTCATCAGAAAAGACAATATGCGCAAGTAGTCCTGTTAACAAATTATGTGCCTGTAATACAAAAAATTGATCAGTCGAAGTTGATTTGTCGTTTTCAGAAAGAAGGAGTCTAGCAACTTCAACCAACCCCGCTTCTCTTTCATAAAGGGGGAGATTTTCATCTAACAGCCAATCTAAAGGATTAAAAGTTTCCGTTGAAGAACCATGAGGATCAAGAACGTATACTTTTCTGTTTGACAGCTGCCTTGTTTTTTTTACCATTGGAGCGACTTCAGTTGAAGGGTCAAAAACGATCAGTGGACCGGAATATTTGAGACAAGTTGGAATAACATTACTGGTTGTTTTATAACTACCAGAACCAGCAAAAAATAACATATGGGTTGAATCAAAATTGAGTTTATATGTCAACAATGGCTGGCGACCACCTTTTCCCCATGTTGTTTTGTCTTTAGGATTAAAAGGGACATCTTTAACAATATCTTTGTCGACTCTATAGCGCTCTCCTATGACGACTTCGCCATCACGAGGAAAAATCTTTTCAAGGCGTTTCATACTCATCCATTGAACACCACCAAAGATCGTATTTTTTGAAATTTTCAAAGGTGAAGCTTTAGGTAATGATAGTTTTATCGTGTAACCAAGGATAATAACGCCAATAACAACACCCCATAAAACCATCCTATCAAAGAAAGGAAGAACATCCGCCCATGTCATATTATCTTGACCTACATATGGACTAAGTCTGATATATTCATTTGCACTATAATAAGTTGCAAACAAACCAAAGATGATCATGGACGAAATAGTGATATTTTTTCTGATATGCCTTTTTTGTAATAAGATGAATGAAGAACATGAAAATGCAATAAGGATTAAAATATCCAGTGGCTTTGATCTTACAAACCAATAAGCATCAGGCGTCGTTCCATTTTCTGTAATGTTATTGATGGTTATATTGACCAAAAAAGCTACAATGATTGAAAAGATGAGTGGCAATGCTAAAAATATAATCTGTTTTTTGTCTAATTTATTGACCATTTTCCCCCCTGCATACCAGAAAAAGCTTCTCTTCCTATTTTTTCGAAATTTTTGAATTTTTATCAAGTTTTGAAACGTAAAGCAAACCATCTTAAGATGAAAGACTTATCTGCCTTTCTAAGACGGGCTTTTATAAAAAGCTCCCCTAAACTAATTTTTCAAGAATTTTTCCAAAGTTTCTTTGATGCTTCACGCGCTATTTAAATTTCTTACTTAACTCTTTTACGACACTGTATATGCTTCTTAACAGAAAAAAAAACCAATAACAATATGCATTAGTGTTCACTGAAAAAAAAGCGCGGTTTATCATGTTGTGCCGTAAAACCTTGTTGTTTAGAGCCGTGATATAAGGCATGTAAAACTTTCCATATTAAGTGTTTTTAGAGTGTGTAATAAATGGGCATGACTTGCCCTGTAACGCCCTTTTTAAAGTGAACCACATGAATGGGTCAGGAGTAGGTCAAAACCCCGCCAACAGAAGCCGGACTGTTTACAGAGCAGCCCTTAAGTCAGGAATATGCATCCTTTAGAGCGTAGAGCGGGAGGAAATCAAACACAAAATTGCCTTCTGTTTTTGAGGTTTGAGCTCTCTAAAACTTTTCAAAAGGATGTGCTCTTCTTTGCTTGCGATCCCTTCATCACAGCAATACAAGGCATTTTCTTTTGTCGAGAGATCAGCGTAAAAAAAGGAAATGGGAACATTAAGAATGTCGGCAATTTCCTGTAAACGCCCAGCTCCTATACGATTAGAGCCTTTTTCATATTTTTGGATTTGTTGAAAAGTCACACCTAACTGGCTGCCTAATTTCTTTTGCGACACTCCCAGCATTGTTCTTTTAAAGCGAATTTTTCTGCCTATCGAAATATCATTAAAGTGTGGATTTTTAGCTTTCACTTCAAGCTCCCCTGCCGGTTGCGAGCGCCTCTTATGCGTATTCCGGGAGTCTGAAAGTACTGAGTTCGAATCAGCTTTTTTGCTTTTAGTGCTCATCGCACCTGGACATAGCAAAAACTCCCGGAATCTCGCAATACTTATAAAACAGGCTAATGTCTCATCTTGGATTTTCAGGCTTTGGGTTCCACCATTCAACCACACTGTACGACGAGAACCTTGGTGCTTGTTCATAAAATAATTTCTGGAGACCAGCAATAAAATTTAAAACAGTGTTTTTATCTCATGAGACAATCAAACACAAAATTGCTTTCTGTTTTTGAGGTTTGAGCTCTCTAAAACTTTTCAAAAGGATGTGCTCTTCTTTACTTGCGATCCCTTCATCACAGCAATACAAGACATTTTCTTTTGTTGAGAGATCCGTATAGAAAAAAGAAATGGGAACATTGAAAATATCAGCAATTTCCTGTAAACGCCCCGCCCCTATACGATTAGAGCCTTTTTCATATTTTTGGATTTGTTGAAAAGTCACCCCTAACTGACTGCCTAATTTCTTTTGTGACATTCCAAGCATTGTTCTTTTAAAGCGAATTTTTCTGCCTATCGAAATGTCGTTAAAGTGTGGATTTTTAGCTTTCACTTCAAGCTCCCCTGCCGGTTGCGAGCGCCCTCGCATTGGTATTCCGGGAGTTGAAAGAGCTGAAACTTGACTCAGCCTTTTGCTTTTAGTGCTAGAGCGCACCTGGACATAACAAAAGCTCCCGGAAATCCGGGATATCCATAAAGCTGGATAAATACGTGTCTCAAGTTTAGGGTCTTTCATTCCCTGTTGATCGCTGCGTAGACGACCAAAACATTCTCTTACCAATAAAGTAATTTCATGAAATTAGCAATAAAATTTAAAAACAGTCTTTATTTTATGAGCTCCACCCCCGCCTCTCAAACTTTTATGCCCGCTCGTAAAAACTCCAAAACCATGAGATAAAACCCACGTTCATTGAGAAGATTAACAAACCTTGTTTTTTGAGATCACACCTCCCAAAAGCACACCTAACAACATATCACCCCCTCCCAAAGCCATTTTTGAGAGACATCTTACAGATTTACACTGTGATGCGTTGGATTTTTGCGCCACAACGAGCCAATTTTTCTTCTAATCTCTCAAATCCACGATCAAGATGATAAACACGATTGACGATTGTTTTCCCCTTTGCTGCCAATGTAACAAGAGTAAGAGGGCTGCAATCACAAGAGAAACAAGAAGCACGCAAATCCGTCGCCATGATGAGTCCCCCCTTGCAAATTCTCTGTTCCATGAGATAGTTGCCCTCTCGCCCATCAAGCTTTATTTGCGCCCTCAAGCGATTGAGTTCTTGAACATGCATAAAACGATTTTCGAAAACCGTCTCTGTAATATGCGCGCTTCCCTCAACCCCGCGTCATGAGCGCCATGAACGAAACTTAGACAATAATCACGAGCCTCTTCAAGAGTGAGAGAAGCAAAACTTTACACGAAAGAAAAACCATTCCGAAAAGAAAACAGCAGCCACAAAAGCCATACCCTTGAAAGATGGAGATTTGAAAGAACTATTGAGAAAATCATCAAGAATATACGGCTCCAAAATTCCACAAGCAAGAGAGTAAACCATTAAAAATGCACCAGCCAAGCCCAGCCCCTCCCAACAAGCAAACATTGTGTTAAAACGCCCCCAAGCAATCGCCCCCCTCAACCACAGCGCAAAGCATTCAGCATATCTTTAACAGGTTTACACTTTAACAGGTTTACACTGTGATACGTTGGATTTTTGCGCCACAACGAGCCAATTTTTCTTCTAATCTCTCAAATCCACGATCAAGATGATAAACACGATTGACGATTGTTTCCCCCTTTGCTGCCAATGCTGCAATCACAAGAGAAACAGAAGCACGCAAATCCGTCGCCATGACAGGAGCCCCTTGCAAATTCTCTGTTCCATAGACAGTTGCCGTCTGCCCATCAAGCTTTATCTGTGCTCCTAAGCGATTGAGTTCTTGAACATGCATAAAACGATTTTCGAAAACCGTCTCTGTAATATGCGCGATTCCTTCAGCCCGTGTCATGAGCGCCATGAATTGCGCTTGGAGATCAGTTGGAAAAGCAGGATAAGGTCCTGTTTTAATATCAACGGGCATAATTTTGGTGTTCTTTGGATTTCGCTTAATATGAATTCCTTGAGGTTCTATTTGAATCTCGAGTCCTGTTTTTTGGAGCACCTTAAGCACCTTTGTGAGATGATTAGGATTTGCATTTTTAAGAAAGACATCTCCTCCCGTCATAGCAACAGCCATTGCATATGTTCCCGCTTCGATTCGATCAGCAATAACGCGTACTCTAGCACCGTTGAGTTTTTTAACCCCTTCAATTGTAAGCGTTGTTGTTCCTTCACCGGTTATTTGAGCCCCCATAGCATTCAGAGTTCGAATAAGGTTTGTCACTTCTGGCTCACAAGCTGCATTCTCAAGAGTGGTTGTTCCCTTTGCCATTGTCGCCGCCATCAGCAGCACATGGGTTCCACCAACAGTGACTTTAGGGAAACGATAGTGAGCACCTTTTAACCCCTTTAGCGCTTTTGCATGAACATATCCATTTTCGATAGTAATCTGTGCGCCTAAAGTTTTAAGTCCCTCAAGGATAAAATCGACAGGTCTTGTTCCAATAGCGCATCCTCCAGGAAGCGAAACATAAGCCTCTGCGCATCGTGCAAGCAGTGGTCCGATAACCCAAAAGCTTGCACGCATTTTTTTCACCAGTTCGTATGGTGCCCGTGTTGTGGCTATTTTTTGCGCCGTAAAATGAATTGTTCTTGAATTCACACATTCATCGTTAAACTCTTGTCCATCAACGGCATATCCAACACCATGATTATTGAGAATACGAATAAGCAATTCAACATCGGCCAGATGCGGAATATTTTCTAAAGTGAGCGTTTCTTCTGTCAGCAGCGCCGCAATCATAAGAGGCAATGCAGCATTTTTTGCCCCTGATATAGGAATTGTTCCTTGAAGTTTTTTTCCCCCAACAATTTGAATAGAATCCATCGTGTTTTCCCTCTTTTCCTTTGTGCCTGCCCTTCCAAAGGATTGTCCCCCTTCGGGAAGTTATGCTTTATTAATCGTTTTAGAACGCATTCTAACTATGAGAACAAATTATTGAGAAGTTTGGTTGCAAAAATTTACTAAAAAACATTTTTTTGCATTTTAGAGCTTTTTGCATTTTAGAGCTCTGGTTGTGCTCTTTTTCGGCTTTGCTCTTTTCGACGTTTCAGGTTTTGACGCAATTGTTGTGCCAATCTTTCTTGACGTCGTTTTGCTTTTTCATCTTGATGATTAATTTCATTTTGTTTTTGTTTTTGATGCATTTGTGTCATTGCGCAACCTTTTAAACAGTGTTGAGCTTCTATCCAAGCAACTCATAACCTTAAATATTTAAGCATATAAGAAACATATGTCATGACATAAGATACGTTTTCTTGCAAGAATATACAAATGTTCTCTTGCCTATTTTCTGACAATATGGCACAAGACAGCGCAAAGATTGAAAAGGGCTGCGGTAGCTCAGTGGTAGAGCACTCCCTTGGTAAGGGAGAGGTCGAGAGTTCAATCCTCTCTCGCAGCACCATTTTATTCTTCTTTTGCCTCTCTCTTCTTGCCCTTATAAGTCTTCCCTATAAGCCTAAATCTTTTCCCCAACCTTCATCGGCTTCATCAAATCCTCCATCCTTTAAACCATGCGCTTCAATAGCCTCAAAATCAGTAGCTTCAAAATCAAGAGCCTCAATGCCACGCTTAATCTCTAAAATGCCTTACGAACGGCTTTTGAAATTGACCGCCCCCCAAAGAATATCCCCCCACCCCTTGCCTCCCCTTTCCTTGCCTCCCCCCTCTTTCCTTTCTGTAAGATTTGCCCTATCCTTCTCTTTACCAAGCCTCACTGTTGCAACAGCTCTTAGCACTTGAGACGGTATAGACATTTTTATTTTTTCAATATTTTATTTCTTGAATATTTTTCCCCACAAGCTCACCCTGTTTGTAATATGCAAACAAACGATTTTACTTGATTCAATATAAGAGCGTCTGAATAAGAAGGGTTGAAATAAGAACATCTCACACTATTTCGGGCTCTCATTGAAATTCAAATTAAATCTCAATAATGAATTATTATAAACTCATTGTTTGAACATATCCCATTGATACCTTTATCCGCCCCAAAACGAATAATCTTATCTTTCTAGCCTCTCTATCCACCTCAAGCAACACAAGCATTCCCTCTAAAAATTAGAATAAGCTTCATCGATCCTATTCGTCATTTACAACAGATCTAACAGAGCCATTTCCAGAACCTCCTCTCAACTCAATTCCTTCCCCATTCTCCCCACCCCTTACCAAAAGCAAAAACCAAACAGTGATAAAGTCCCCCTCAATAAAGCTTTCACTAAGCCACCCCACTCTCCCATATGGCAAACATCTCATATGGCAAACATCTCATATGACAGGCATCCCCATATACTAGACATCCCATATGGCAGAAAATTGAGAGCCTGCCTTTTCAAAGAAGATCCCTCATTACCAATTTTATACACTATGGTTTTCCACGTGCTCTAAGCCTCCCTCTTTCAACACGCATCTTTTTTATACGAATACTTTGATTGATACGGATAGCGTTATTCGTCTTGCATAAGAGCCCCAAGAGCGAAAAGCTCTCTCCCTCTGTTCTATTGAAATCAATCACCCCTCTTCGCTTACACTTCACAAGCAGAAAGATCCGTATGGCGAGAAACTTTCCAAGAAAAGCATATCTCTTCTTAAAAAGCCTCCCAGTAAACGAGATTATGAATCGTCTCAAGAGCTACAGCCCATGCCGCAATTTTGGCAACGGGCCCCAAATAGTACCAACTTACTTTTTCATAAAGTAAAGATAGGGTGCGCAATGTTTATAATCTCTGGGGGTATAATCTACGGACTTTATAATCTACGGGGCTTGACCGTTATACCCCTCACGATATTATTCACAGGCGCCAGTATGAAATTTACGAACGCCGGCATGAAATGGGTGTGAAATGAGCTTAGAGCGAGATATCTTTATTAAAACAAGTGCGTGAATGTACAACAACAAGTATATTTCATTTGGAGTATTTTGGATATTGCCTACTCTCCCCACCCTAGGACAACCATTTTGGCTACAGATCCCCTTATATTTTCTGCTGTCATACCTCCTCCAATAAGCTAAAACCCCACATATGCGGGGTTTTAGCCAGTACCACACCTTTATTTAGACACATTATGACATTGTAACCATTTTTATTAAATACGTTTTTACATATATTTTCAACACAAAAATAACACATATTGATTTATTTAACAGAAATGACTTATAAAAGCTTGTTAGAAACAAAAGCCAATAAATACCCTCTGTTTAAACACTTTATTTGCTATAGCAATAAGCACTGTTTTATTTACGCATCATACAACGAGTGGATGTACAACAGATGGTCTTTTTGTTGGAAGTACTTCTCCGATCAATTGTATTTCAAAAGAATATATAAGACAGAAAATAAAAAAGAAGCTATTAGAAAAAGAACGCGAAAGAGAATGGTTAGAGCTTGAACAATTTTCTGTTAGCGCTTGTCCAAGTGGAAAATTTCCTGTTTATTATGGCGTTTCTATTATCGATTGTGTTTCAGAGGAAGAACTAAAACAAAATCGTTTTAATAATGAAATTAATATAATGAACTTATTCCTGCAATGGTTTATCGTAGCACTCGTAATAACAACGATAATGTCTGTTCCCATAAGTTTACTTTGGCGTTTTAGATTTAAGGTTCCTGCCTGTTTATTTACAATAATGACAACCTTGGCTATTATTGCCGTCCCTTTTACATTTGATTTATCGTCTCTCTTTTAATCTATTTTTGTAAAAAAATATTTCTAAAATATTAAAAACACCCTGCATTTTTAAGCGTTTTGAACTGTATCTCCTCTCATTTAGAGACAATAGCCCCAAGTACAGCCATGCCATTCAATACGATTTTAACCATATTTCTAACATAAAAATAACACATGTTGATACATTCAAAAGAGATCAATTAAATGATCTTGTAAAATAAGAGCAATACACAAAGTGGCTGTATTTAATGATAGTCAATGAAGACGATTATTATGGAATTCTTGGTGTAAGCTACGAATGCAACGATAAACAGATAAAATCTGCTTTTCGTAAATTAGCTCTGCAATACCACCCTGATCATAATTCTAGTACCGAAGCAGAACAAAAATTCAGAAAAATTTGTGAAGCCTATGAAGTTCTTAAAGATCCTCAAAAGAGAGCTGCTTACAATCAGTTCTATCATAAAACTTTTAAAGATAATCACAAGGCTTCTGAAATTAGTAGAAACCAAGAGAACAGACGACAAGATAATACCAAGCGTGTAATTGATAGTATCGCGTATGTAATTTTCATTATTTGTGGAATAATACCTGTAATGTATTTTATAATTTTATTTTACATGGAAGATATTCTGAATAAATAAGTATAGGGTTATTAATTCTCATAAGCATAAAAGGATATTTGGTAAAGATTGGTGCATTTATCTTCGGGCTCATACTAATATCATTTATCAAATTTATATGGAGAAGTATCTATTGATCAGTGCTTTTGAAGAGTATTAAGAGCGCCCCACAGTGAATTCACAAAATGTGGTCATTTTTGATTTTCTATAACAAGGTAGTGTAGAAAAACATAAAGATTATAATATCTCTATCCGTTCTTTCCCTATTCTCCCGTTTTCCCTACCCTTCTATTTTCTTCCACAACCTGCCCCCCAACCTTTACCCAACAAGCCTACTTGACTCCACACAGGCTTTTTCTCATGTCCCTACATCCTTTTCCCCATATTGGCTAAAAAACGCCCCTCAAACGACTCTTTCCCAAAAAACAAAAGCACCACAAGAACCATTTCCTCTCCAATGAAAAAGCACTTGTCCGGCAACTTAGCCATCATGGGGCCTTTCATCGCGCCCCCAAACACGGCACAACACAAAAGCGGACAGAACCGCACCCCACATCCCCTATCTCACTTCCCTAACATCTTCCCCCAAAGTACTTCCTTATCTCTCTTATTTTTCACTTGACTGCCCCTCTGAAACACCTTCTTCCATTTTCCCAAGCAATAGCTGTCACGCGAAGTCTCTCTCCCTTCAACACCCACCTGCTTTTCCGCTTACTTCTTGCCTTATGACTAAAGCTTGCCTCTCCTCAACGCTACACAAGATCCCTTCCCACCCCGTCTCATTCTCGTTTTCCCCTCCAGCATACGCCTTGTCTTCATTCCAAGCACCCTTTCCCCCATTTCCGACCATGCTTTCACATTCCTGTCCCCTAAGTTCGCTATGCTCCCTGCTTCCCCTGTTTGGCACCCTCCTCCAACATAAAAACCAACTCTTTTCCCCCTCTGCTCTTTCCTTTTTATAGAACTTTGCCTCTCCTCAACGCTACACAAGATCCCTTCCCACCCCGTCTCATTCTCGTTTTCCCCTCCAGCATACGCCTTGTCTTCATTCCAAGCACCCTTTCCCCCATTTCCGACCATGCTTTCACATTCCTGTCCCCTAAGTTCGCTATGCTCCCTGCTTCCCCTGTTTGGCACCCTCCTCCAACATAAAAACCAACTCTTTTCCCCCTCTGCTCTTTCCTTTTTATAGAACTTTGCCTCTCCTCAACGCTACACAAGATCCCTTCCCACCCCGTCTCATTCTCGTTTTCCCCTCCAGCATACGCCTTGTCTTCATTCCAAGCACCCTTTCCCCCATTTCCGACCATGCTTTCACATTCCTGTCCCCTAAGTTCGCTATGCTCCCTGCTTCCCCTGTTTGGCACCCTCCTCCAACATAAAAACCAACTCTTTTCCCCCTCTGCTCTTTCCTTTTTATAGAACTTTGCCTCTCCTCAACGCTACACAAGATCCCTTCCCACCCCGTCTCATTCTCGTTTTCCCCTCCAGCATACGCCTTGTCTTCATTCCAAGCACCCTTTCTTTCCCCTCCTTCAAAGCAATTTCTGTTCTTATATGAAAACCTGTCCCAACAGATTTAATTTGCTGTACCATCTTCTCCAACGCCTCATTAAAACGGTTAATTTCATTTTCAAGTTTGCAAATATACGCTTCATCACGATAAGCCCGTTTAATCAAAGGGGGCATATCCGGCCAATAGAGCATTAAATCCACCCATTCGCGTTGAGAAATCCATAATCCCCCTTGACATTGTGCTTTATGTTCTGCTGGAAAACTCTTTTGCATGAAATGAGGGATCAAAATTTCAGGTTTTTTTGTTTTAATTTCTAATAAGCCATTTTTTCCCACAAAAGCATCGGGGGAAAATCCTTGTCCGCGATCATCTGCCAAAACAAAGCCAATACATTCAGGTTCTGTATGTGTCAGTTTCCCATAAAGCTGTCGTGCGATTGGTTCTAATTCTGTTCCACGTCGCATAGAAAGTGTTGCCCCTTCATCAACGGTTTTTCCGGTAATTCTTTCTCCCGCCAATTTCATCATCACACTCTGATAGCGTGACGTTTTTTGCCCTTGTTTTTTTTGCGCCATAACCATCTCAAACAAAGAAGCCGTAATCAAACCATTACGCACTTTCTGCCATTCTTCTGTTCCTTGAATACAATCGATAATGATTGGCATAGTATTTTTCCCCTTCATCTTTAAGGTGTTTTGTAATATATCCTCTTTAAAGCATTCACCTTTTTTAAGCTGTTTCCCTCACACGGACTAAAGACAACAACATCCTTCAATGCATCCTTCAATATTGTGCCCTAAAAAAAACACAAAAACCGGCTCTTTCCCCCTTGAACTTGCCTTTTTATAGGTTGGAACCTGTCTGTACTGCTGCTTTTCTTCCCCCTAAGCCTTCATTTTTGTTCTCCAACATGCTTTCGTATCACTCCAAGTCACTGAATGACGACCTGTCCCACCATTGCCTTATCCCCCTAATGAACCAGCCGGCAACTTCCCCCACACAAGCGCCCACAATTCCTCATATATAGGCTCTTTTCTTCATACCCCCCCTTTCCATATCGGCTAAGAAAATCCCCGCGCAAAGCTCTCCCCCCCAAAGCGGCTCCCCTAAGCTTCCCTCCAAGAACGAAAGCATAACGTGCACCATTGTCACCGCAATGAAAAAGCACTTTGGCCCATCATTGCGGCTTCTTTTTCAACCCTGCTACTGCACGACGGAAAAATCATGGCGGCAATATTCTTCCTCCAATTTTTTTGCCATAGACTGAGCCACCTCTTGCGATATAAAAAGTATAGCGTTGTGTTTTTGTGGTTCGAGTCTGATTAAATTTCGCACATTTCCAGCATAATAAAGCGGAATCCCTTGATACGAAGTCTTGAGATAACTTGGCATGTTTACCACCAATAATCTGTCAAGACATCACATGGGCGTAAACGATGCTGTTTTTCATAAGAGCCATAGAGATTATCTTCATAATCGCAAGCCGCTCTTTCATTCAAACAAGCATGATAAGCTTCACTATTCAAAATGAAAGGCTGCAATTGTGTATTTTCTTCATTCATTTCATGATTTTCGACATAAAAATCAGCGATTTGTTCCGTAATATCTTCAGCATGAGAAGTTGTCAGATCGAGTCGTAAAACTCTATAAACAGTTTCACATTCTTCAATCAGTTCGAGCACTTCTTCGATTTCGTCGATTGTTCCTTCATAAGTACAAGGATTTTCCTCTTCGCATAAAACGATAATGATTTCATCCTCTTTAACGAATGGAATATTTTTCATGATTTCCCCCTTTAGATAGTTGATAAAGCATAGCCTTGTCTTGACAAGACTAAATATAGCGTTAGTCTTATATCCTCTATAGGAGAGATGTCAACCATTTTATCCTTCATAAAAGATATATTTTAAATATCTACGGGGTTCAAATGACATATGTAAAGAAAAATCTATTATTCTTTGTTCCTCTCATGCCCCTTTGTTGTTCTCTATTTGTTCTTAAAAAATTGCAATTATAAACACACAGGAGAGATAAAATGAGTGACATAATATTAATAAAACACTGGAGTCGCCTTGATTCAAAAGCACAGAAGGAAGTTATTTTGAAGCTTCGTCAATTGGTCGCCGCAAAAGAGTCAAAATCGCCTGTCTCTCTTGCGGAGAGAGTTTCGAAATAAGCTCTATAAATTCTTTATCTTCAGGGCTAGCCCCTTTCCCGTAAAGAATATAATTCATACTGATATTAATTTCGTGACAAATTCGCGAGAGAGATTCGATTGTTGGTTCTTTTCCTTCAGAAAGAATAGAATGAAGGTACCCCGCACCTTTCCCGGCAGCGAGGGAGATAGATCTTTTTGACCGCCCACTTTTTTCCAAAGCGATTCTTAATCTTTGACGCCAACCATCGATATTCATAATTTCACCATATAGCGCGTCTTTTTAAAAAAACACGTCCTTTTTATAAAACGGGCTTGCATTATCCTCTAAAAAGGATAAAATTAAGGAAACAAATTTTACTTTTTAGGGGGAATTTTTTTTATTTTTAGATCATAAAAACACTTTAACCACCCTACCGGATATAAAAGACCACCTCCAAAGCTTCTGCCCAAAAGCAAGTACGTTGAGAATGTGTGGTATTCTTTATTCTTTCCATCACCGCAATCTTAAATCGTAAGTTTGCATGCGCTTCAAGCACAGCCAATCATTTATAAGCATCGTAAAGAAGCCTCTAGTCATCATCGAACAGAGCCAAAAGCAACACAAGTTAAATCCTTATTTGAGCTTTTATCATCAATAAAAATGTATAAAAAAGAAGAAAGTAGATTGCAGTATGAAACACGCTAATCAACAAGAAACTCCTCATTATGAATCGTCTAGGCTTCCATATGTTTGTTGGTATCAAAATGACTTTCTAGGAGGTGTACGTGGGATGCGCGCACACGAAATTGGAATCTATACGATTCTTCTCAATGAAATGTATGCCCGTGGCCGACCTTTAGAAATATCGAAAGAACGTTTAGCGCGTCTTTGTGGTTGTGACAAGCGAACTTTTGTTAATGTTTTAGAGATGCTCATCCAAGAGGGTAAGATTTTAAATTTAGCCAATGGATTATGGAACAAGCGTTGCGAAAATGTTTTTCAAGAGCGTGAAAAATTGCTTGAACAAAAATCCTTTGCGGGTCGTTCTTCGGCAAAAAAACGCAAGAAAATCAATGCAGAGATGCAACAACTGCTTAACGAAAGTACAAAAGATGCTACACAAAACTCAAAAGCTCAAAAGGCAGAAGAAAAGGAAACACCTTACGGTGTTTTAGAAAAGAAAATTTTGTTTGATGAGACAGAACCTTGTTTTTTCTGCGAAGAGAGTTTTGAACAAAGCGATCACCCATCACCCTTATCGGCTCTTGATTCACCTCTCCCTTTGCCTGCCCAAGAAGAAACGGAGCAAAAAAACGCCTCCCCTTTAAATGCTCCCCAAGCCGAGTTCACTCCCGCCCCTATCGCGCAAATTGTCACGGGGGAAAAAACAAAATCTGCCACCACTCTTCCCCCCAGCAATCTTCCTGCCTCCGTCCCTCCTTCTTCCAACAAAAAAACCACAACCTCAGTTGCCAAAGGGCATCGTCTTCCTGAGCATTGGCAAGCAGACATCAAGGCGGCAGTTTCAGAAGGCTTGAGTGAGAGCCAAGCCCATTGGCAAGAAAAGAAGTTTCGCGACTATTGGCAAGCTAAGGGCGGCAAAGAAGCACTCAAAGTAGACTGGCAAGCCACATGGCGCAACTGGTTTCGCCGTGAGATCGAACGGCAAGAACAGCAAAAACAGGGAGGCTCCTCATCTTTTACCTCTGAGAACAACGACACGCTTTACCGCAGTTTGATCAACTATAGCGACAATTTTTGACATCACAAAAACAACGTATTTTTCAAGCACGCGCGGGGATAAAAATGTTTCAAAACCACAACAGCATCGGACAAAATAACACAGAACAAAACAAAGGGCGGCAAAACAACAATGAAATAAGCTCTTCACACAGCAAAACGAGACAACATCGACCATTTTGCTCTCATCACAAAAGCATTTTCCCCACGCAAGGACCCCCACAGGCACCCCCCCGCACCCGCACCCCAATACACACCCCAACAGGACTCCAGCATGCACCACCCCCTCACAGGCATATCCACCCCACCCTTCTTGCACCCCCTTCCTCTTTTCCACCTTCCTCCTTTTCCCAAGGCGCCACTTCCCATGCTCTTGGCAAACAAACATCAACACAGCCATTTCAGAAGGTTTAAGTGAGAGCCAAGCCCATTGGCAAGCCAAGAAGTTTCGCGACCATTGGCAAGAAAAGAGCGGCAAAGAAGCTCTCAAAGTAGACTGGCAAGCCCCATAGCACTACGGGACTTTACGATCAGATCAAACGGTGAGAACAGCAAAAACAGAGTCCTCACTTCTCACATCTTGAGAAAAACGACAATAATATCACGAATGACCATGAGCACAATTTTTGAAATCAAACAAAAACTTATCTCACAAGCAGATAGAATAGCAGAAATGCTTCTTCCCCAAGGGCACAAACGAGGCAACAATTGGATTGTAGGCAACACACGTGGTGAAGCTGGTCAAAGTTTATCGATTTGCTTGAGTGGTAGTAAAGCAGGACTTTGGTATGATTTTGCAGAAGGCACTGGAGGAGATCTTTTAGACCTTTGGTGTGAAGTCAAAGGCATTAGCCTTTCTCAAGCCTTAGAAGAAGCACGCGCGACTCTCAATCTGACACGCCCCAAACCCTTTATGGCGCCCCATCGTTCCTATCGCCGTCCACCGGTTCCTACAGGGCAGAGCCCGCAGAATCTTGTAAAAAACTATCTCCACGAAGAACGCCACATTCCTTTAGAGATTATAAAGCGTTACCGCATAGGAGAAGATGGTGAAAAAATCATTTTTCCCTTTTATAAACCCGACGGCACCCTTGCTTTAGTCAAAGAACGGCTCGCACAAGCAGGAGCCAAAACCAAACCAACAGCCTCCCAATGTGAACCGATTTTATTTGGTTGGCAAGCCCTTTACCCCACAAACCACCCCGCCACGCACACGCCCCAACAAGCAACCCAGCACGCACCTCAGCAAGCATTCCAACACACACCTCAGAAGCAGGGACCCTCAACCAACCCCACCTCTACACAGGCGCCCCAAAACACCGCCTCAACCAACCCCACCTCCACACAGGCGCCCCAAAACACCGCCACAACCAACCCCACCTCCACACAGGCGCCCCAAAACACCGCCACAACCAACCCCACCTCTACACAGGCGCCCCAAAACACTGCCTCAACCAACCCCACCTCCACACAGGCGCCCCAAAACACCGCCACAACCAACCCCACCTCCACACACACACACCAACAGGCACCCACGCATGCGCCCCAACAGGCGCCATTCCCCATTTTTTCTTCAACAAACCGTACCATTGTTATCACTGAAGGAGAAATTGATGCACTTTCCTTAGCCGCCTATGGATATCCGGCGGTCTCTGTTCCCTTTGGAGGAGGCAGTGGAGGAAAGCACAATTGGATTGAAAATGAATTTGATCATTTAGAATCTTTTGAAACGATTTTTTTAGCCACCGATATGGACAAGCCCGGAGAAGAAGCAGCCCGTGAGATTGCCAGCAGGCTTGGACGCCACCGTTGCTACCGTGTCCGTTTACCCCTTAAAGATGCCAATGACTGTTTAACCGCAGGGATCGATAAAGCCACCATAAAAGCCGCCTTTTCCTCAGCACAAAGCTTTGCACCAGAAGGTTTACGGCGCGCCTCAGACTATAAAGATCAAGTGATTAGGCTTTTTTGGCCAGAGCCTGAAAAACATCTTGGTTATACGGTTCCCTATCCTAAACTGAAGGACAAATTGCATTTCCGCCCAGCAGAATTAACGCTCTGGAGTGGTGCGAGTGGTGCAGGTAAAAGCCAATTATTATCAGACTGTATTCCCCATTGGATTGCACAAAAGAGTCGGCTTTGCTTAGCGTCTCTAGAGATGAAAGGAGAACAATCACTCCGCCGTTTAACCAAACAAACGGGCGGCTTAGAACAGCCTACAAAAGAGACAATTGAACGGATTCTTCATTTTTTAGACGAAGGGCTTATTCTTTATGAGCATGTTGGCAAATCGAGCGTTGACACCTTGCTTGAAGTCTTTGACTATTGTCGTGCGCGCTATGGCTGCGATCAATTTATCATCGACAGTTTGATGCGGCTTGGCATTGCCTCTGATGATTATGCAAGACAAGAACAAGCCGTTTATAAAATGGTTGATTGGGCTGTTTTAAACAATGTACATATTCACCTTGTAGCCCATGCCAGAAAAGGCGGTCTGGATAAAGATATCCCCAGCACAGAAGACATTAAAGGCGCCTCAGAAATTGGTGCCAATGCCTTTAACATCATCACCATTTGGCGCAATCGACCGTTAGAAGACAAAATCTTTGCCGCTTCTCTCGCACAAGAAAAAGCAGATTTAGCCAAACGCCCTGGCGTCATTATGAATATTGCCAAACAACGTTCTGGTGATTTTGAAGGCAAAATAGGGCTTTGGTTTGATCCCCAAACCTACCGCTATCGCTGTTCTTTTGAACAATCATTCCCTCGACGTTATCTGTAATACCCCATAAACCCCACTCTCTTTAAAAACGCCTCCGCCTTCAAACGCGCACGCCTTGCTCCCACAGAAACAACAGGAAGGATAAATCCACAAATGATGAAAAACACCCAATCCTTCGCAAACCAAAGCCAGCTCAACCCTAGATTCTCTGCTCCCAGACGGAAACAAAAAAAGGTCGCTCCAACAACGGCGCAAAACACCCCCCCCTTCAATAACCACAAACAACGCGTCACCACCCCATCTCGCCGCCCCCTCATATGCAAAATCAAAAACCACTCCAACAGTGCAGCAAACACGATCCCCATCAAGGACAGGAGTCCCCATGGTATGTCCATACTCTCCATCCCCTCAAGAGCTAAAAAAAGAACGACTCCTAAAATGCAATAAAACAGCACTTCCTTCAAAAAGAGGGAAACACCAAAAATACAATAAAACGCCGCCCGCCACCACGGAATATCGAAGCGCTTGAAAACTTTATAAGTACCAATAACGACAACAATAAAAAGGTAGGAAAACACCAATAACAGCAAAAAAACAAATCGTTCGACATCAAATACCCCTCACAGCAAGCCCATTAAAGATCACACCCATAAGACAAAAAAACACCCCCTACTTTAAGAACCAAGCCCATAGAACACGCGCACGCCTTACACCCTGATAAATCAAAGGAAAAAGAAATCCAACAATAAAGGAAAACATCCCATCATTCGAGAACCAAATCCAGCTCAACCCTAGATTCTCTGCTCCCAGACGGGTAAAAAAAAGGATTAGTGCCAAAATGCAGCAAAACAGCACAAAATTCAAAGCACGCAACAACCTCTGTAACACCGTATCACCTTGCTCGTGTATAAAGAACCCCAAGAGCACTTTCAACAATACAGTCAAGAGCAATCCCTTTAAGAATACCGCCCTTATGCTATCCATATCCCTGACGCCCACAGCAGCAAACCACAGGATAAAGCCCATCATGCAACAAAATATGACCGCCTTTAAGAACATTTGCCCCGCAACAGGCATACTCTTGACACCCAGATGCACCAAACCAAGGACAGTTGCAAAAATGCAAGAAAACACCGCCCCCTTCAAGAGCAACTCCCCGTCAACAGTGCGCCTGCCCACGCCCACATAAATAAAACCAAGGTAGGTGGCAACAACGCCATAAAGCACCACCCATCTCCAAAACATCTACCCTGTAACAGAGCGACGCTTTGCTCCCTTATAAATAAAAACCAAGGCTAGAGCAAAAAAGCAGAAAAACCCCAACAACAGCCAAAACATCACATCGTTCGACATCAAATACCCCTCACAGAAAGAACATCAAAGACCATGCCCGTGGAAAAGAAAAATGCTCATTTTTTTAAGCACCATCCCAACAGTACACGCACTCACCGTACCCCCTCCAAAACAAAAAAGGAACAAATCCAACACTGCTCACAAACACCCCATTGTTCGAGATCACAAACCAGTGCCCCCATATGCTTGGCTCCGTTATACGCCAATCCAACAACAGCTCCAACAACGCCACCCAACACCAGAAACTTCAATAAAAATACCCCACGCGATATCCATTTACCCCGCACCCTCATAAGCAAAACCAAGGACAGCTCCAGCAATGCAACAAACACCGCTCCTATCACTAAAAATTCCCATGATATATCAAAACGCTTCGCTCCCTTATAAGCAAAGCCAAGAACCACTACAGCAATGGCGCAAAACACCACAGCCTTGAAAAACACGCCCCACGATACAGTTCTACGGTCTGCTCCCACAACAATAAAACAAAAGGTCGCTCCAGCAATGCAAGAAATCACCACCCCCTGCCAAAACACCTCCCACGTAATAGCCGGTCGCCCCGCATCTTCATAAGCAAAACCAAGGACCATGCCAACAACGCAGCAAAACGCCAGCCCCTTCAAAAACATGTCCCGCGCAACCACCATACGCCCCGCTCCTTCATAAGCAAAAATCAGAGACCATGCCAAAAATGCAGCAAAAGATCAATTCTTTTCAAAGAATGAAAGTCTAAACCCAAAACGCCTTGCCCCACGATAAATAAGACCAAGGACAAGACCAAAGACAACGCCAAAAAGAATGTTAAACACCCACCTGTTTGAGAACCACATCTGAGTCAAACCAAAATGCTCAGCTTGCTTATAAATAAAATCAATGACAGCAGCCAAAATGAAGTTCAACAACACCATCTTGAGGAACAAACCCTTCGTTACACCACGCCGCTGCATTACTTCATAACCCAACATAAGGAAAATACCGGGAATGCCATAAAACGCCACAGCCCGTAAAAATACGCCCCACGTCATCCCCAACGCCTTCATTTCCACATAAACAGCCACAGAGACATAGGCCACAATACAGCTAAACACCAATCCCTTCAGAGACAAAAGCCCGCGCGCCATCACTCACCTCCCCCATCAAGCCATTCAAGGAAAATCCACCATGCGACAAAACACCTCTCTTTTCAAGAGCCAAATCCATGGGGCTCCCACACACAAGCGCAACAGTCCAAGTCACCCCCAAAGAGCGCATACCCACACGGCACACTCCAACACATGTCTTCCTCTCATCCCTCTCTTTTGCCTAGAGCAAGCAACATTTTTTAAAAACGAGAAGCAAAATTAAAATTTTTAAGGAGATGCTATGACCCATAAGCAGAAAAAAAATACGCAAACCTGCCCGCTTGAACATCAAGATCAAGGAAAGCACATTGGTCATTTAAAGACGCAAGAAATCCCTGTTGAAACAAGTAATCCTTATTTTAAACCCAATCATCGAGAAAGTTCCAGCAATCCGCGCACCATCAATGCCATTGCCAATGCACAAAGCCATCCCATTGCCCTTTTATATGCGAAAGGACATCTCAGCAAAGCCCAATATAAAGCAGCAGAACGTTTTTATTTTTACTGGCGTCAAAGCCAAGCCGATCTCCACATGAGCCTTGACTACACCCGTGAAAAGGTTTCCTGTAGCCAAGGGTACACACACCCTATTGAACGTCAAATAGAAGCATCCAATCATTTAAGAACAATCAAAGTTCAACTGGGTATTCTTGGCTATTCACTGCTTGAACGCGTTATCGGCTATGGACAAGCGATAAAAGAATTAAGTTCTTCAAAACGCAAACAAAACTCTCTTGCCGATCATTTACGAGATTGTTTAGACTTGCTCGCATTTCATTGGGGATATGCAAACCATAAACATTTTGAATAATCCCCTCCTCGCCATTTTAAGCGGCCTCCCATGTTGCCCCCGCCCCCTCTAAAGCACTTCCCTCACACACGGGCTCAAGCATTGAGCAGCTCTCGCCCCCATTTCCATTACCTTGCCCCCACCCAAAAGGACAATACTTCACCCCCCTCACATACTTAAGATACACCCTACACTCTTAAAAACAAAAAGCCTTCCCCCATATCAATCCTATAATCATGAGGGGCTCTTAATTCGTTTTTGATTGAAGAATATTATCAAGATGCATGCATGCATCATAATATTTTTAAATATAGTTTAATTAATATCGAGTCTTAAAATAAATATTCAATTGAAAAAAGTATTAAGTTTTAATGCAAAATGACAAAATTTTTTGTAAAAAGTATTTTTTATATTGCTATTTTTTCAATTCTCTGCTAATTATAATGTGGTAGGTTATTTAAGTACGATTTTTTTGTATTTAGTACGGCCTTTTAAATTTATTCTTTTTTGACACGTCCTGCGAGTCAATGTTAAAATTCTCCTGCTTTTTGGTCCTCTGATTGCGACGGAGGACTTTTTTTTATGACTGTACTTTTTTATAACTGTATTGTCTTAAATCACTTCCTTATGAGCTTTGTGATAATTCCTCCATAAGGTTTACCCGCAAAATAGATCATTCTTTTGTCAAATTGACTTGCGTTCCATTCTTAAAGAACAAAGATTCTTAACTCAATCTGATTTACAAACAGCTTGGATACACTTCCCTCTTGGTTTGCCATTCCCTCTTGGCTTCTATTCAGGGTTTTCCGCTAAACTCAAGGCGCAACAGAAGCTTGCTCTGTCTCAAAAATTCACCACGCCCTTAAAAAACACTTAAAACATATCCAAGGAAGCTTGCTTCATATCACCAAACCTCAAATGACCGTGTTTTACGGCATAACAGAATGACTTAACTATTGGATAACTTTCTTTATCGCCCCCCAACAGGTTGATGTATCACGACAACATATTGATTTATAATCATATCCCGTTATCCATATAAAATTAAGAGACGCAGATATCATAGGGATTCTCTCATTTTAAATTTATTTCATGTTGCATCAATCAACACCTTGTCTTTTCCACATTACAAACATGAGAAACATATGAAATAACGCACTTCAAAGATTTCAAAGATAAAGAATCAAAATGCCTCTTATGAACACGCTCAAGAGCCAAAGGCTGTCATCATATGAGACGCGAATAGTATAATAGTATACTGGCTTTTCCTTATGAGAATTTAAAGAAGGACTTATCCACTTCGCAAGAGATTTCTCCATTATCAGATTTACCAATATCCCCAATCACCAATATAATTGTGATGATAAGATAACATAATGTTTTTAAACAAGTAGGTAAGTGTGCAACACAAATATATTCTATTTAGAACATTCTGTTTTACGTGAGTCGCGTAACCTCCCATTAAAAAACAAAATCCCCCATTAAAAACAAAATCCCTATAAGAAAAAATCTAAAGCGTGAGAATAAAAACATGAGACAAGTATGATTCCATTCAGATATTGCTCTTTAACCGTCAAACCGAATAAAAATAGATCCGGAAAATATGTTAATCTTCCTACCTTAAGAGATAAACTAAGAATATAGACAACATCTCTCCTAACATTCCCCTTTTTCTAGCATCGCGTAAGAATCAAAAGTTATACAGCTTATTTTGTCATATTATAAAGCACTGTTTTTTTAAGGCGGTGTTGAAGCAGTTAAAACGATTGAAGTGTTTAGCCAACGCCATCGCCATTAGCAAAGCTAAAAAAACAAACTGTTGAAAAGCCGTGCATATCTTGTGTAAACACAAAAAAAACAAGAAAAAGGCACAAAAATATCTCAATTTTTATAAAAATACTCAGCGTCTTTTACGATTGTATTGACGAACAACCCTTATCACATAATCATCTTAAATATTGAGAATAAAGAATGAATAGCCCTCGCAAATACAGCAACCTATCAATAAAAATATAAAAACAAATCTTTTGGTTATCTCTGTTTTTATGGAATATGCCTTTCCCTATGGATGCACTTTAGCCTCCAAAGAGTGCATTCAATCCATGGAAAGGATGCACTCTAGCCCTCAAAAGAGTGCATCCTTCCCCTCAACGGATACCGCCAAACCCTCATAAAGGCAGTATCCAATCTATAAGAGGATGCACTCTAGCCCTCAAAAGAGTGCATCCTTCCCCTCAACGGAGACCGCCTCAACCCTCATGAGGCAGTATCCAATCTATAAGAGGATGCACTCTAGCCCTCAAAAGAGTGCATCCTTCCCCTCAACGGAGACCGCCTCAACCCTCATGAGGCAGTATCCAATCTATAAGAGGATGCACTCAACCCCTCAAAAGAGTGCATCCTTCCCCTCAACGGATACCGCCAAACCCTCATAAAGGCAGTATCCAATCCATGAGAGGATGCACTCTAGCCCTCAAAAGAGTGCATCCTTCCCCTCAACGGATACCGCCAAACCCTCATGAAGCAGTATCCAATCCATGGAAAAGATGCACTCCGCCTTCAATAGAGTGAATCCTTCCCTTCAAGGGTTTTACTCAAATTTCATCGCATCTCATTTTTATGAACCCTCATTTTTATGAATCCTTGGTCAAAGGCACAAAAAGAAGTTTGCTAGCAACTATTGTATCACCCACCTTATGGGATTCCACTTCTCTACAGAGCTTTAAAACTTTTTTACGCCTTCATAAAATCAAATCTGAAAGAATTCATTAAGGCAATTAAGGGTAAATTTTGTCAATTTGTAGGCAAAGTTTATTCTTTTTTGTGATTGTGGTATTTTTACTATAGTTATTTAAATCGTATTTATATATGATACGTATCGATATTTATTTATCGAAATAAATATAGGAGAAAAACTATGAATATCAGATATTTTTTCATAGCTGGGGCTATTACAAGTGGTTTAGCTCTCGCGATTCAAAAATCTGATCGTATAGTCAATAAACAACCCTCTCCTATTGTTGCTCCTTATACTATTGAGAAAACAAATTTACATTTTGTTAAACAAGTAAGGGACACATCGGATACATTGAATATACTGAGAGTCAGTAATAGAAGCGCATCAGAACAAGCATCAATCGACGATATATACGATAAAGCAGAAAATTTATTGAATGCACTAGCTGGTTTTTTAGGATCACTTATTATATATTTCGTACAACTTGTTGCTACTAGAATATAAGATACAAAAAGTTCTTAAAGTAAGGTTATATACATTTTGTATATATTGTAAAATTTAAATAAAAAGGCCCTTTATAAAATGGGGCCTTTTTTAGTTTAATTTTTCCTTTGTTTTAGTTTAGTTTTTATTGTGTTTTTATTTTTATTGGCCAAATATCATCGCCTTCAAAAGTGCCATTTTTACTTGTCTCACATCTCAAATGACAAAGGCTCTAACTCCCTAGCTTCGCTCCCATAGCGCTTTCGTTAATAAGGGTCCGCAATCTTCTTGTTCTTCCCAAAAATTCTTCTGTTTTCAAGAAAATGACCATGCATCTCCTCTGTCATCGGATTGGCTTACAGATCTCCATGAAGCAGACTGAAAAACACAAAAACACCATAACTTTTTATATCAATATCACCATACTGAAACACTGTTGAAGCTTAACAAGCGCTGTTTCATTGGCAAGGACTTCTTAAAAAGACAAAAAATACCTCAAAGGCAAAAGAGCTTAACACTGCTCAAAAATGCCATTTTTTGCCTTCCTCTCACCTCAAATGACAAAGGCTCTACCTCTTAAAGCTCCTCCCTATAAGCGCTTTAGTCAATGGACCTTCCCTCATACCGCTTGAATAAGCAATGATTTATGAGAATTTTCTAACAAAACAACAAAACCATCTTAAAGAAGAGAGTAGAATTTATAATCAATTTTTCTCCCCTATTCTTGAAGATCAAGCCATTTTCAGTCTATTTTTAAAATCTTGGCTATTATTCTTGATTTTTCGAGCACTTTATTTTGCTCTGGTATGAAAGGTGTGAAAGCGCCTCAATCATGGCGCTTTTCTTCTTTCAAATAAGGGTACTTTTCTTCAACAGGAGAATAAACTAATCAATTTTTATATCCATAAATGCGATTTTACCATCTTTAATATAAGTAATATCAGGAGCATGTTTTACCCCCTCTGCTTCAAACACGAACTGTTCATCACTCACCCCTTCAAACCCTTGTTCCCTTAATTCTTGTTTTTTCTTCTCGACTATTTTTTTATGAAAATCTCGTTTTTGATTACACGTATTAGGGGGTCTCACTCTGAAAAACTGATAGTCCATGGCTATAGACCACTTCTCAGCAACCCGTTCCAGTAGATCGTAACTGAACTTTCCTTCCTTTTTCACTTCTTGAGCGATCACCATCGCGCGTTCCAAATGGACTTTTTCAATGGTTTCATCAAAGCCAAGCTTCTCCCCTGCCGTAAAACTTTCGTCATAAGAAGCTAAAGTCTCAACATCGCCCAGCAAGGCAAGAGCAGCAAGATGCAGCAAAGCATAAGGTGCAAACTCTACGTCAGCATCCGGTGCCCAAGATAAAGAGTCTTTTTCCCAAGGGGGAATACTATATTGAGAGCGAAACATTTCAAGCAAAGAATCATCTTCCATTGTCCATTTTAAAGTTTTATCGAGAGCTTTCTTTAAAAGCTGGACGCTCACTTTTTCTTCAAAAATTTCCAATCCATTGGACACAAAATTTATAAATACTGTTGGCAAAACCCCAGAATTATACGGATTAATCGTCTGACAAGCCGCCGCAAAAATACCGCTCATAATTAAAAGTCCGCGATCAAAAGGCGAAAACTCTTCCACTCGTTTCTCGTTATAAAGAAACTGCACTTCGCGATCTGGTAAAAAGAGGGTTGCCAAATAATCTCCCTTTCCCTCGATTTCCACCGACCATCCCAAGCTTTTTAAAAGCCCTGTTGCACTTTCTATCGTGAGAATTTCATCATCATCATAACCGACAAAGGGTTCTTTTTCCTTTTCCTTTAGTTGCAAACGCCTCTTCTGCACCACGGCTTCATCTTTCCAAAACTGCTGCGTTGCAAGATCATTTTCTTTAAGCACTCTTTCCAGCGCGCCTTTCACTTGGAAATTCATTTTCATCCGTTTGAAGACAGAGGTATAAAGAGCTAAAACAAGCATGATAATGATCATGCAAATAACAATAAATACCCAAAACAGGGGATCTAATAGAAATACGGCTATAGGATCACTGTTCATTTTTCCCCTCTCAGTCTTTACAAAGCCCGTGCGACAGAGAGCTTATGTGCTCTCCTACAGAGATTGCTTCTTCTAGTTTCTGAATATTTTTGTACAACTCACCCGTCACTTTGGTGCGAAGCCGTAACATAACCGGAATAAAAATAATGACACAGACCGTTATGGCGACCGTCGTTTTAAAGAGAACGGCATGCACAACATATTGCCACCCTGTCAGCTGCCAATTTAATACACCTGGTATTTCTAGAACCATTCTCCAGATGATAATGAGAACCGCAATAGCAAAGATAATTTTATAATCCTTTGCTGAGAGCAACACTTTCTGGAGCGAAAAAGAATGCGCTCCTTTATGCGTTTCTTGCTCTGATGTCCAATTTTGCTCCTTCATGTATTCCCCTCTCACTCTTTGAAAAGACCCGTGTGACAGAGAGCTTATTTGCTATCACACAGAGATTCCCTCTTCTCGTTTCTGGATCTTTTTTTCCAATTTACGCATTATGATGATGCAAAACCCAAATATCACCGAAATCAAGAAAAGTACACAGACCATTATGGATTGCGTCATAATAAAAATAATAATATTCCTGCTACCTTGCTACCCTCTTACCTTCCTCACATTGCAAACAATAAAGATTTTCAAACCACGCCAATCTATAAACAATAGTCACAATTCAGCTTTTTCTTCCTAAAAATTCTCCTATTTTCAAGAAAATGACCCTGCATCCCCACCTTCAATAGGATTCATTTCAAAGCTTGAATGAACAAGGCTCCTAAAAATACGAAAACAACCCATATACCGCGCGCCCCTACGAGCAAAACCGTTCCTTCCTCACGCCTCAAACGATAAAGTAAGTCCCAAGCGTTCACTCTAGGCTCTAAACCCCACGGGCTCTTATTCCCTTTAATCAACACTGATCCAGTATCGGCTTTTCTTCCACTCAATGCCACCCAACACTGCTCCTTTAAAGCAATGTTTACGGACACCCCATAAAGAGCACCAAAACATCTCAGAGGAAAAATGGTATAGAGAGCAATCCCTATAAAGGCTGAATCTCTCATAATTTCTTCATTATTTTTTCCCTCTCATGACTTCTCAAGCGCTGTATCCTGTTCTTGCAAGACGTTTTTCAGTTCTTTTCTTAAACAGCGATACGTTCTCACCTGCTTAAAGACACCATAATAAAGTTCCAAAATCATCATGGGAATAAAAGCACCCCACAGTGTCACGAACATAAGCACGAGAACAAATATCATGACAAGAATATCACCCCTTTTTTCTCTATCGCCTTTTTTATACCAATCCTTTTGATCGGTTATTTTACCCCGTTGCTTGTTTATTTCTTTCAATTTTTGAGTATTTTTTCTCAACAAAAGCCACAATGTTATGCAGAGTATCAACATAACTGGGAACAAGACCCAAACACACACTATAATAACTTTCCAAAAAGCATACAGAGAGAGAAAAAGAGGTGTATCCCACCACTCTGTCCGTTCCCCATTGCTACCCAAGGATGGGAGAAAGAAAATCCTGTTCCACAACTCAATAATGAGGGAGAGGAAACAAATGACAACACGCTCTTTCTCAGAAAAAATACTTTTTTCGAAAAAATGGCGCAGTTCATTACAAAATGCTGAATAAAATTCTGACTTTTTCCCCTTCATTGCTCTTCCTTTTTTTATGAAAAATGCATTTCTTTATCTCATGCCCGCTTTTTTAAGAACCACGAAAAGTGCGATGCATGGCGCTTCCCTTGTTTTCAACAAAAACCCCCAACTTTCTAAAAGCGCGGTTACTCTTCCCAATGATTAAGAGCATCCTCCTCATTACAAAAGAAAATAGGCTCTCTTCTTTGTCTGATGATTTTCCAACCATTCATCCTCCCCTCTTCTTGTGTCACGAGAGCTTCTAAACATTGCCTCTTACCCCTCACGATAGCTACAAAAGCGCCTTGTCACTCTCTTTATCTTACGCGTTTTAATGCCCGTCTCACTTTACGATACGTTCTCACGCGCTTGAAAATAAAATAATAAAATTCTAAAATGAGCATGACAACACCCGCAGGAAAAAAGACGTTTAGCAGAAATATCAACCAAAAGTATACGATAAAAAAACTGCTTATTCTTTCTCTATTGTTTTTTACCGGATTATTTTGTTGATCGGTTGTGTGCCCCCGTTGCTGGATAGCCTCATCCAACTGCTGAATCTTTTTTTTCAACAAATACGTTAAGATGAGATAAAGCACCAATAAAACAGGCATCAAGGCAACAACACACACCATGATGACTTCACGCAGCACAAAAAGCGCCAAAAGAGTGCTATCCTGTGATACACTCAACGTCCACTTGGATTCTAATGGGATCAAAAGAGCTTTATAACCTATCCCAATAAGGATAGAAATAAGACAAATAATAATATGATCTTTATAAGAACGAAATGATTTTCCAAAAACAAGAGAGCACCGTTTGTTATAAAATGTGGAATTTTCCCCCTTCATTTGCTCTTCCCTTTTATGCAACTGTTTGTCCCTGACTTTATAAAGACACGAATAACCTCTCAAGAACAATTGCATCCATTATCGTCAAACAGAACACCCCAGAGAACACTCGTATCGCATATTTATGTTGCCAATACTTTTGCCAATTCACGTGCTTGTTTTAAAGAAACATCTCTCAACACTTGCAAACCAACACGCATCACCCCCATTTCATGAACAGCCCCCATGAAGGGGATAACAATAGTGCCCCCATGAATATATCCCCTTACTATAAACTCTATCACCACCATTATTTCAATAAAAAATGTAATCCGGCACCATTCATATACGCCCCCTGTGGCCTCTACAATAGCCTTACCCTCCCCTTGCGACAAGCCACGCCATAACTCGTTCCTCAACACGGACAACCCCCATTAGCCTAAGGCTCCTACAACAAACCCACCCCTGCCCCAAAAACAGGCATATCTAGCTTCTACGATAGTCTTTATCCCTTGAAAAGACAGAAGCATTTTTATTCTTTTCTCAATTGTTTTCCGCCCACTTAAGACATAAAAAAAGGAACTTCCATTGATTTGCAAATGATCGCGCAATAAGAACATTTGAAATGAGAAAATCTTACAACTTTCTTATTTCAATTAAAAAGGCTCAATGATCATTATAAATCAAAATATGACGATACATTCCATTTTTCATTAGAGTTCTTGCAAGCCAATAGCTCAGAATATATTCATAAAAGCGCTTCTAAGACACGAGACAGCCGCGATTCTTGAGATCAAGCATTTTAATATTAATGAAAGCACTAACATTCTCTTACAAGTTTGAGGTGTTGTTTTGTCAACAATCTTGTTAGCATGGACTGATTCTATGATGATGCGATATCATCACAATTGCTCTTTATGGACAGCATAATGATACGCGCCATTTTACTCACAATTCTTTATAAGCCTTGCGTTATAGGCTTGTGGGGAAAAGATAAAGGAGAATCCTGTTGAATATAGCAATTATTTTGGGGTCTGTGCGTCAACCTTCCTTAACAAGAACTTTAGCCAATTATTTAGCCGATTGCCTCATAAAGCGGGGTGCATCACTTCATTGGGTTGATTTGCGTGAACAGCCCTTGCCGATGACAGATCCAGATTATCATCAGCAGGTTGAGGCTAATCCAAGTGCTGCGGTTCGTAAGTTTGTAAAAACCATTGCAGCGGCTGATGGCGTTATTCTAGCAAGCCCCGTTTATCAAGGGTCTTATTCGGGTGTTTTAAAAAATGCTCTTGATAATTTGAGCTATAATGCCTTTTTAAATAAACCTGTTGGGCTTATCTCTCATGGAAGTACCGCCAAAAAATGCGCACAACCGTGTGAACATTTATTGCCGTTGGTGCGCACGCTTTATGGCTATGCACTCCAATGTCAAATCGCCTCTTCCAACGAAGATTTTTCCTCAGATGATGAAGGTCGTACTTGGAAAGTTATAAGTGACGAGGTACAAACACGTTGTGAAAGACTTGCTGATGAAATGTACACATTTTTAAAGCAAAGAGGTGGGATTTAAAGCAATAAGGGAGGGGGCATGAAAAAAAAGGATGCGCACTATCGTTATTTAGTGGTAGGGGGCACAGGGATGCTTGCCCCTTTGTATCAATCACTAGAGCCGCAAGAAGTGATTATTGCTGCACGCTTTCTTTCCCATAAAGTCCAGCTTGAGGCATTGCAAAAACAGCATATGTGTGTGCCATTGGATTATGATTGTGCAGCATCAAAGGCACAATTTTTAGAAGCTGTGAAGCAATGGCATGATCTAAAATATTGCATATTATGGATTCATTCACCTGCCCATGCATTTTCTTGCGCATTAATTGAGCAGTTAGCTCTTTTGCCTAAACCACCATGTATTCTTCATATTCTTGGTTCCAACACGCATGATCAAATGATCCTCGAGTGCGCACGCAAAAACAAAGTTGATTTTATCCCCATTCAATTAGGACAAAAAACAACCCCAAAAGGTTTACGACGGCTGCCCCATCAGGAGATAAGCCAACAGGTACTGGATGCCATAAAAAACCATATGAATAAACAAAACTTATGATCAATACCTCTGCTTTGCAAAGAAGCCGAGCCCCTTCAATCTCTATCCATACCCGAACGCCCTCTTAAATAACTCATACTCTCTTACATCATAGGCTTTGAGAACGAACAATCCCCCTCCCTTACGCCTCTAAACAGCATGCCTATATCAACAGCTCCAAAACCAAACGTTTTTCTAACCCTTCTCACACGGGCTTATCCCCCTCTCACAACCATCACGGCTCTTGACCAACCACACGCCCTATTACAGTTCCACGTTTTTACGATTTTGCAAATTCACAGAAAACAACAAACTTCCGATCAACTGCCCCATTAAAGCCTATTACAAGCCTATACAAGCCTATTCATTGCCATCACCCCTTCTCCCCCAACGCCCTCCATTCCCCCATTCCAATGACACATTGCACAATCCAACCATCCTCCATTGGCACCTTTTCTCCCCATATCCTCCCCACAACTCTCACGGCTCTTGACCAACCACACGCCCTATTACAGTTCCACGTTTTTACGATTTTGCAAATTCACAGAAAACAAGCAAACTGCCGATAAACCGCCCCATTAAAGCCTATTACAAGCCTATACAAGCCTATTCATTGCCACATCAGCCCTTTTCCCCCAACGCCCTCCATTCCCCCATTCCCCATTACCCCATTCCAATTTTGACACATTGCACAATCCAACCATCCTCCATTGGCACCTTTTCTCCCCATATCCTCCCCACAACTCTCACGGCTCTTGACCAACCACACACCCTTTTACAGTTTCACGTTTTTACGATTTTGCAAATTCACAGAAAACAACAAAACTTCCGATAAACCGCCCCATTAAAGCCTATCATCAGCCTATTACAAACCTATCACCAGCCTATTCATTGCCATCAACCCTTTTCCCCCAACGCCCTCCATTCCAATTTTGACGCATTGCACAATCCAACCTTCACGCCTCCATTGGCACCTTTTCTCCCCATATCCTCCCCACAACTCTCACGGCTCTTGACCAACCACACCCGCTTTTACAGTTTCACGTTTTTACGATTTTGCAAATTCACAGAAAACAACAAAACTTCCGATAAACCGCCCCATTAAAGCCTATCATCAGCCTATTACAAACCTATCACCAGCCTATTCATTGCCATCAACCCTTTTCCCCCAACGCCCTCCATTCCAATTTTGACGCATTGCACAATCCAACCTTCACGCCTCCATTGGCACCTTTTCTCCCCATATCCTCCCCACAACTCTCACGGCTCTTGACCAACCACACCCGCTTTTACAGTTTCACGTTTTTACGATTTTGCAAATTCACAGAAAACAACAAAACTTCCGATAAACCGCCCCATTAAAGCCTATCACCAGCCTATTCATTGCCATCAGCCCTTTTCCCCCAACGCCCTCCATTACCCCAATTCCCCATTACCCCATTCCAATTTTGACGCATTGCACAATCCAACCATTACGCCTCCATTGGCACCCTCTTCTCCCCAAGCGCCCCACAACCATCACGGCTCTTGAGCAACCACACGCCTTTTTACAGTTTCACGTTTTTACGATTTTGCAAATTCACAGAAAACAACAAAACTTCCGATAAACCGCCCCATTAAAGCCTATACAAGCCTATTACAAGCTTGTCACCAGCCTATTCATTGCCAACAGCCCTTTTCCCCCAGAGATCAGCGTAAAATGAGAAAAACAATCGATGCCCTCCTCCCAAGTCATGAAGCAATGGCATGATCTAAAACTTATGCCCCCCATGACACGAGCACTACATGCGCTTTTTCAGCGCTGCATTTAATTGTTTGGTAACCTTGTAATACGAGATCAAACGCTTGATAAAAGAAATATACAGTGCCACAATGGGTATTGTTAAGAAAAAATCAAAAATACCCCCCAGCAGAATGATCAAAATCAGCGTGTAAGCTGCCGCCATTGCGTAATGCATTTTATTCCCTTCTCTTTATAAATTGATTGATTGGGTTGCTTCAGTCACTTCTTCCAATTGCTGAATCTTCTTTTTCAATCGATGAGTTAAAATTTCACGAAGGATCACAACAACAGGGATCGTTGCAAAAATACATACCGATAAAAAAAACCAGAAAAGCAAGAGAATGGCAAAATATTCAAATCTGCTCTCATCTATCTCATCTATCCCTTTAAAGAAAATCACATAGACATAAGCTTTGAAAAATATAATGATGAAAGAGAGGCATGCGTGGAGGATATAATCTTTGCGTGAAAAAGCGAGCCATTTTTTTAACGAATAGGAACTTATCTTTGTTTCTAGTGCTAAGTTTTGCGGCACTCTCTCTTTCCCTTTTCCGCTTTTTTCAAAGAAACAAAAACGCTGTGGATGTTCTTTCATCAAACGTCTTTGTTTTTTCACTCTGTAATAGAGCCTCAAACGCTTTATTAAAGAATAATAAGGCGCCACAATAATCATATTCACAAAAATGGCAAAAACTGTAACTGCATTTAGAAGAAAACATCCAATCGGCAGAAACAAAACAAAAACCGCGGCCTCACTCCTCATGCGTATAACCTCATTGATTAATCTCTTGCTGCTTTATTTTTTCTTTTAGTTTTTTCTTTATTTTTTCCAATTTACGCTCTTTAAAACGACAAATGCCCCACAAAATAGGAAGGGGTGTGAGAAGACAAAACCATATCAACACTGGTAAGAGAAAAATAAGAGAACCAATTCCTTCCCATCTTGTCCATTGCAACGGCTGTACCAGAGACTTTGCACCCGCAGGAACTTCTAAAGCCATCATGATAAGGCATGTACAAAACATGATGAAAAAGCGGTGCCCTATTATTTTACACCGTCCCACCCCTTTGCGCCTTTCCACTGAAGACACCATAAATTTTCTAAATGAAAAGAAAGACTCTTCAAATGTTGCTTTTTTCTCCTGCATTGTTCCCCTCTGCTTTTACGCTTCGCGCTTTTTACGCATTATTTTTAGGTTTAAGCTCTTTTTAACTTATCTAAACTCTTTATTTTTCTCAATAAATTTTTTCATCAATCCTAATTTCTACATCCATATATTCTAACTCCCCATCCTTTATGTAAAGAATATCGGGACGATAGTTTTTTCCATCAACCTCACAAATCGCGTCCTTTTCGTAAACAAAATATCCCTGTTGCCTTAATTCTTCTCTTTTTTCCTCGATCAATTTTTCATAAGAATCTCTTCTTCTATTGCACAAATTGGGATCTGAGGCTCTAAAACATTCATAGCTTTCTACCTCCATGGAAAAATCCTTTGCCGCCTGTTGAAGCAAATCGTAACTGGGTTGCTTTGTCTTTTCTACCGCCTGAGCAATCACCATTGCGCGTTCCAGATGCTCCTCTTCGATACTTGTTTCAAAGCCCAGCTTCTCACCTTCCATAAAGCTTTTCTGATAAGAGTGTAAAGTTTCAACATCGCCCATCAAAGCCAGAGCCGCAAGATAACGCAGGGAATAAGAAGCCAACCGAGGGACCAAAATTTTGTTTTCCCAAGGCAAGATTCTATATTGAGAGTGAAGCATCTTGCCAAGATCAACCTCAGTCATTGCCTTTTCTAAAGCCTTCTCGAGTGCACGACGTAAACATCCAACGCTTACCTTTTCTTCAAAAATTTCCAACCCCTTCACATCAAAACTCAATTCAAGAGCAATCAAACCTCCAGAATTATAAGGGTCTATTGTTTGGCAAGCCGCCGCATGGATACCAGAAACCACCGCAATTGCACAATCAAATCGCGGATACCCCTTCTCAGCATTATAAAGAAACTGCACTTCACGATCTGGTAAATAATAGGTGGCCAAATGATCTCCTTTTCCTTCAATTTCCACCTTCCACCCCAAACTCTTTAAAAGCGCCGTTGCACTTTCCATCGTTAAGATTTCCTCATCAGAAAGAGAAAACTCTTTTTCCTCAGATAACAGCTTAATCATCGGCGTTGCTCCACTAGACGGCTCAAAAGCGACAGGTTGTTCAAGCACGCGGCTTAATTCTTTTGTCACTTGGCAATACAGTCTCACCCGCTTGAAAGTAGAGTAATACAATGCCCAAATAAACATCACGACCACGGCAGAAAGCAGCGTGAAAAGCGTCAAGCCCACACCCCACGAGAGTACAACAATAATATCCATCATTTTAATATCTATCATTTTCTCCGCCCCTTCATGCGCTGTTTTGTTGAGAAGCGGTTTTTCTCCGCTTCCAGATTGCTTGCTCCAACATATCGATCTTTTCTTTCAACATAACCGTGAAAATGATACGAACCACAAAGGCAACAGGGATGAACAAAAAAATAAACCATGATATAAGCCACATGATTAACAAGAGAGCTGCCACGACATCCCCTTCCCACTCCGCCAACTTCCACCCAAGCAACATGGGTACGAAGCGAAGAGCCGTTCTTAAAGCTGCCACAATGAAAGCAATACAAAAGATGACTTTATAATTTTTGCGTGTCAGAAACGCTTCTTCAAGCGCAAAAGACCGTAATTCTTCATCCAATGGTGCATTTTTTCCATTGCCCCTCATTTTTTACCCCTCATTTGTCTCAATTTCTAAGCCATTTTCATGAACCGAAGCTTTCGTCCTCACAATGAATGAGGGTTCAATCAATATCAAGCGCTTGTATCCCTCATCTTTTATAAAGACAATATCAAGGGTGCATTTTTTCCATCACCTTCAAACATCGTACGAATAGAAACTCTCCTACAATGCATGAGAATATATAAAGACCAGTATTCATTTTCTGCCCGCCCTTCACACGCTGTTTTGTTGGTAAGCCGTTTTTCTTCGCTTCCAGAGTGCTTGATCCAACTGCTCGATCTTTTTTTTCAACAAACGTGTAAAAATGATACGAACCACAAAGGCAACAGGAATGAGTACAAAAAGAAGCGCTGATATAAAAACCAATATTAATGTTAAAATGAATAGGATATAATTCCACCACCCTGTCAAATCCCACTTAAAAAACATAAAGAATGCCATTATAAAAGCTGACACAATGAAAGCAATGCAAAAGATAACTTTATAATTTTTGCTTGTCAGAAACGCTTCTTCCAGCGAAAAAGACCGTGGTTCTTCATCCAATGATGCATTTTTTCCATTGCCCCTCATTTTTTACCCCTCATTTGTTTCAATTTCTAAGCCATTTTCATGAACTGAAGCTTTCGTCCTCACAATGGATGAGGGTTCATCAATATCACGCGCTTGTATCCCTCATTTTTTATAAAGACAATATCAGCGGTGCATTTTTTTCCATCACCTTCAAACATCGCACGAAGAGAAGTGCTCCTACAACACATGAGAATATATAAAAGACCAGTATTCATTTTCTGCCCTCCCTTCACGCGCTGTTTTGTTGAGAAGCGGTTTTTCTTCGCTGCCAGATTTCTTGATCCAACTTATCGATCTTTTTTTTCAACAAACGCGTAAAGATGATACGGACCACAAAGGCAACAGGAATGAGTACAAAAATTAAATCTAATATAACCTGCACGATGCAAAAGAGAATTGTTATGACATCCCCTTCCCACCCCGCCAACTTCCACTCAAGCAACATTGGTATGAAGAGAGCCGTTCTTAAAGCTGCCACAATGAAAGCAATGAAAAAAATGACTTTATAATTTTTGCTTGTCAAAAACGCTTCTTCAAGCGCAAAAGACCGTGGTTCTTCACCCAATGATGCATTTTTTCCATTGCCCCTCATTTTTTATCCCTCATTTGTTTCAATTTCTAAGCCATTTTCATGAACCGAAGCTTTCGTCCTCACAATGAATGAGGGTTCATCAATATCAAGCGCTTGTATCCCTCATCTTTTATAAAGACAATATCAGCGGTGCATTTTTTTCCATCACCTTCAAACATCATGTTTTCATCGCTCACAGTGTACCCCCTATTGTCTTAAGGCTTCTCTTTTCTCCTCGATCAAATTTTTATAAAAATATCTTCTTCTATTGCACAAATTTGGGTCTATGGTTCTAAAATTCTAAGTGCTCTTTTTATTTTCAGGAAGATAAGCTGCTTTCCAAAGAAGAAGCAAACGAGTGCAAGAAAATCGTAACGAAGTTGCTTTGTCTTTATGACGATTTGAATCATCAACAAAACCGGACCAAATAGATTTTTTCGATATTTTTTTTCAAAGCCCAAACTTTCATCTTCCATAAAGTTTTTATGAGAAAGCTGCCAAATGTTAACATCAGCCCTCAATACCAAAGCCCCAAGGTAGTGTAGCAAAGAAGAGTCCACTTGAGAGATAGAACAATTTCCTTTTCCCAAGGAAGGGTGTTCTATTGAAAGCCAAGCACGCGGACAAGATCAACCTCATTCATTGCCCTTATCTAAAGCTTCCTCAAGCACACGACACGCCCTACGCTTACCTCTTCCTCAAAAATTTTCAATCCCTTTGCCTTAAAATCCACCCCTTTGCCTCAATGCCTCGTTGTCAATCTGGCCCCCCCCAAAATGATAAAGCCCTAAAATGATAAGGATTAATCATTTGGCAAGCCGCCGCATGAATACCAGCGCCTCTCACAATTCCATAACCAAATTGCACAAAACCTTTTTCATCCAGAGAGAGAAACTGTCCTTCACGGTCTCGTAAATAAATAGATGTCCCTCTTTTCTTTCAATTTTCCCCCTCCACCCCAAGCTCTTTAAAAGCACTGTTACACTTTCTATGGAGCAAAACGTGTGCTTTTGGCTCACCTTCTCTATGCGTCTTGCCTCTCCACCTGCAAAAAATGGGCTTTTCTTCCCCAAACACCAGAATATCTTTTGCTTTAAGTATAGATTTTTCGCTCTCAATATCGCTTGGTAAGACACATTTTTATGCTTGATAAAAAGAAAATAAGTTACAAGATTTTCTCTCTTTAAGAGAACAGAAACAGCAAGTGAAACCCAAGAGCAGCCTCTCTTCACTTTCCCCTCAGCACTCAAGCAAGAATCCTACTCAAGCAAGAGCCTCAATTCTTTTCAAAACACGACACAAATATAAAAAGGCATAAAACGAGAAGTGTCCCCCATGCTCCTTAATGAACAAGTCAAAGGCAAGGCTCAATAAAAGCCCTCTTCACTTTCCTCTCAGCACTCAAGCAAGAGCACCAACTCAAGCAAGAGCCTCAATTCTTTAAAAAAACACGACACAAATATAAAAAGGCATAAAACGAGAAGTGCACCCCATGCTCCTTAATGAACAAGTCAAAAGCAAGGCTCAACAAAAGCCTCTCTTCACTTTTTCCCCTCGCTCACATCGTATAATATGACGGGAGCTCCTTTCTGCTCAACCTCTTCTTCTAATTGCCGTATCATTTTGTTCAACTGACGGGTCACGATAAAACGCATAATAAAAACAATCGGTAAGAATAAAAAAGTACAGGCAAGCAGCCATGCCAGTGGCTCGAATACGACAAGAGAAACAAAGTCCTGCCCTCTCCATATCTTAACGACAACAGTTATAACTATTGGAGCAGTCGCCATGACCGTAGAAAGATAGAATATTTTTTTATAGTCTTGCCAAACAAGAGAAAGCTGCTTTTTATCAAACATTCTGCTGCTTTTATTTTGGGGAGTTCTGTTTTAAGGCGATATCGCGTTCATTCAGCACGCATTTCAGTTCCTTTTTCACGCGACAATAAAGCCGCGCACGCTTGATAAACAGGTAATAAATGACAACGATTGGCGCCCATATTAAAACATTTAAGAGCGTAAAACACAGGAAAGAAATGGCTATTAATGTTATAAGACTACTCGTCATTTTGTCCCCCTTCCACATTCTGCATACGCATTGCCTGATCGCGTTGTTGTATCGCTTCTTCCAATTGTGGAAGTATTTTGTTCAATTTTCTCGTTAATTTTATGCACATGATCCCAATGATCGGAAAAAAGAGAAGAACCCCTAACCATATAAGGCTCAACAGCTGCATGATAAAGGCAACACTATCATTTTTCCACCATACCAAATTTGCAATAGAGAAAGCAGATTGCAAAACAGAAAAGAGAATAAGGATAAAAAAGATTATTTTACATTCTTTTGAATAAAAAGGCAGATATTCTTTGAAGTTAAGAAAGCGCATTTTCGCATCAAGGGTCTTATGGGCGAGATTGTGTCTTTTCATTTCTCCCAGATCATTGCGCAATTGTTGTATGGCTTGCTTTTGTTGCATCGTACTCTTTTTCAAGCCTTGAGAGAGTTTAAAAGATAACCTGATATATTTGATCAACAGGTAAGGAAACCTGACCATAACCATAACCATTAAAATGGCAATGATAATGAACCCTAAAAAAACCAAATACTGCATCATAATGCTCCCTTTTTTTCCCTATCGCATTGATGTGAAATCATCATTTTTATTTTCTTCTCAAGCAAATGTTTCTAATTCCTTTACTGTTTCTTGCACGCCATACTGAAGGAGACTATGGAGAATTAAAATGACAGGTAAAGAAACAACAATACATGTCCAGACCCAAAACAGCAGTCGCATGACAAAATCAATAATGTGAAGCACCATCATAGGCACGTAATTGTGCAAAAAAACCGCAGATTTTGGAAGAAAAGCTGAAAAAACGACAACACCTGTGCTAAGTGCAACCATAACGAAGGCGATAGAAAAGATCATAAAATAATCTTTTTTTGAGAGAAGCAAAGATTCTTGAAAAGAAAAGGCACGCAACTGTGTTGCAAGAACTGTATTCTGTCCCCTACCCTCTGCCTGATTATGCCTCAAATTCTGCGCTGCACCCTTTTTTAATTTTCGCTGCGTCGCCAATAACAAGATTGTCCGTTTTATCAACGAATAATAAAGTACAACGATTGTCACCACGGTAGAAAGGAATACCATAAAAATTGCAGAACAAATAAAAATTGCCGTCCCTACGGCAATCAACATTCCAATGATTAAAGAAGCGCTCACTTTTCCCCCTATTGTCTTCTGTTAAGAGATTGGTTGTCTAGCTGTTTCTGCTCTGGTAAGTTTTCCCATTGTAGCATCATTTCCTTCACATCCCGTTTAAATACGGCGTTAAAGACAAAAAAGAGCGGAAACAACCCAAAAAGAACGCCAAAAATTATTTGCGGCAAGAGACATAAAAAAGCCCAAACACTATTCCACCCCGCATCAAGAACGTGCTGAATTATAGGATTTTGGAATGGGTGTTTAAGACTTTCCTGAAGACTTTCTTGTTTCATTTTTCCCAGTGCTTGGAGCTGTTCCTTGGATATAACGTGAAAAAATTCCAAAGGGCTCATATAGGCAGACGCGGAAAAAAGCACCAACAAGAGGATAGCCAAACAACAAATGATGATATAATCGCCTGTTGAGAGAGCCGTCCATTTTTTGAAAGCTTCTGATTGATCCAACACTGGCTGCGATACAAAAGCCTTATCTCCCTTATGGGCAGATTGGTGTTGTGATTTATCTTCGATCATACGGATACTCCCCCACTTCTAAAATTCCCACTCTTCAATATTTGATAGCACGCCACCAGCGCGGTAAATTCGCTTAGCACCCTTCTCAGAGTAATGCAAGCACTATAATCTCCCTTCTAAATATTTTATTCATTGCCCTATACGCGCTTATACATGCACGCTTACAAGCCAAAACACCCCTTTTCCCAAGGAAGGGTGTTCTATTGAAAGCCAAGCACGCGGCCAAGATCAACCTCAGTCCCAAATCAACCTTAGTCATTGCCTCTTCTCAAGCTTTCTCGAGTGCACAACGTAATCACTGGACGGCTTACCTTTTCCTCAAAAATTTCCAATCCCTTTGCCTTAAAGCCTCGTTGTCAATCTGGCAAAGCCCTAAAATGATAAGGATTAATTATTTGGCACGCCGCCGCATGAATACCAGCGCCTCTCACAATTCCATAATTAAATTGCACAAAATCTTTTTCATCCAGAGAGAGAAACTGTCCTTCACGGTCTCGTAAATAAATAGATGTCCCTCTTCTCTTTCAATTTTCCCCCTCCACCCCAAGGTCTTTAAAAGCATTGTTGCCCTTTCTCTATAGAGTAAAACGTCTTGATCAAGAGGACTGGCAAAATGTGTGATGCTACGGACTTTCTTCTTCACAAGCGTAAAAATGGAAGTGTGCAATAGATTTTATATTATTCAAACTTTATATGGATTTCATTGGGGACTTTATCGTTATACCCTTCATGAGCACCCTTGAAAAATGGGCAAAAGAGAGCCCTAAGACATGGCTCTTTAAAAAGCAACACAAAACAAAGTCAAACAAGCAATCGATTATCCAGTATGAAAAACGTGCGACAAACAACCTTAATCCTCATTTGAAAGCTTCTTAATCAAAAAGGCTTCATTTTAAAAATTCTTCATTAAAGATGAAATATCTCACAGCCCCTACATTCATCAAGGCATCTCCTATAAAAGCATCTTTTTATAAAGGCATTTTCCACTTATAAAAACAGCTTCTTTCGATAATGCATTCCGTCCTTTAAACGACATCCCCTCGTCTTATGATGAGATCCATTAAAACGGAGATTTTTATACGCTATAAAGGATACACCAAACAAAATAGCGAGATCATTCACAGTTTATTTTAAGCCGATAAACGATATTTTATTTGAAAATATAGGGCATCTTATGCTATTATAATAGAATGTAGAGGTTTGCTTTTTGCCGCTCTCTGCCACTCAACAGAAGACAATATATCTCCTATAAAGGATAAAAGTATGCTTAACAGCGTGATGTATATCAAATATCTTGGGAAAGCGCCCAACAACAAAAAAATAAGAGAACCCAAATAAAAAGCTTCCAACTTAAGAAAACAATGACCTTTCAAAAGTGGAATTGAAAAATTTCCACAAAGCGCTCGTGAAAAAAGAGACAAATAATCCCATTAGAAAAAACTTCCTATTAGAAAGACGATGACATGCCCTTGAAATCCATTGTTATTTTTTCATTCACATTTGACAAAAATTTTCCTTCAATCTCTCAAGAACAGTTAAGAAATATTTAAAAAGCAAATAATCCGCTAGCAATAAAAAAATAAGCATGACAGGGGCGGAAGATAAGACTGATAGGGATAAGATAAAAAAGGTAAGAAACCACCTTAAAGATGATTTTTTCGCCCCACACCGTTGCTTTTCTTTGCATTTAAAACGCCTTTAGTATCGTTTGTTTTTTGATCTGCAACGGCTGATATTTCCCAGTATTTGCTCACTCCCCCAGTATTTTCCTCTTTTTAAGTATTTTCCCCCTCTTAAGTATTTGCTCCCCCCAATATTTGCGCCAAGTGCTTTTTACATCACTGTCCCCCATCAACAGACAGTTTCTTTTTCATTCAAATGGTTAAGTTCATGAAAATACGTAAAAAACGCGGTAGATCGAAAATAACAGGAAAGCGAGAGCCCAATAGCTGTATTTCACGTGCCCAAAATTCCAGCGAATCTGCGCTTCAATCTGCGATTGAAATGCGTGCAAAACACTTTGGTTTAAGCTTCGAAGAAGCAAAAAATCCGCTTGTCGGAACCTATATTGGGCGTCTTTGTTTGCTTGGCTATAAAGAGGCTTCATCAGGCATCAGTAAAGAGCAATATGACACGGCGCAACAATACTTGCAAATTAGAAACGACTATTTATGTGCAAAAGGTTTACCAAACGGTTATTATGATGGTTTTACGCACAGCGCATCAGATGAGAAAGCAAAAAAGCAATGGGTCCAAAGAGCAACCGAACACTATGAAGCTATGCAAGAAGCGATTAAAGAAGCACAATATCTACATCGTCAACACAACTTTCATGCGGCATTACACTATCTTGTTATAGAAGATCAACCGCTGCCTAATCTTGTTGGTTCGTTGCGTATTATTCTTGATGCCCTTTATAAACATTTTGACAGTTCTACCCAAAAGAGCCTTGGCTAAAACACCCATCATTTCCTCCCCCTCACAGGATAAAGATTCTCCCCCTCCTTTATAACATGCCTCTTTATAACCAGCGCCTTTGTAAAGCCCCCTTTTGGCAAATGACACTTGAGATCCACTGAGCTTGCCCTTTCATAAAATTTCATGGGTTAACAAGCTTAAAGCGCACAACAAACAAGCTTAAAAATATCCACCACGCCCTTAAAAAAAATACTTCAACTGTCAAAGAGACTTAACCTTATATCTACCCATACCTCACTTATCCATGCCTCAAAGGACAATATTTCACAGCATATTCACGGCATGGGCAGGATAAATATTGCCCCCTCTTTAAAACAGCAACATTCTCCCCTCTACCCCCCATTGTAACAAACCACCCTCATCATACGCTTCCCCCAATATCGCGACATCCTTAGCTCTTCAGATAATTCATTATCGTCATTTTACATCTTTTCTTGTACAATTCTATATGGCTCTTCTGATCTTATGACGGACAAGAGCTATGGCTTTTATTTCAGCATAATCTGGGTTTCTCATTCAAGATAAATAACGATAAAATATCCACTATAAATAAATAGCTTATCATTAAAACAACCCGTTGATTTTTGACACAATTAAAAGCATCATCCCTTAAACGAAAGAAAAAGCCCCTACCAACAATCTCCTCCCTCATCAACAACTGCACCGATAACCCTCCCCCCCATCACATCACCACTAATACGACAGCCAGCATAGCCCCAATTCACCCGCACAAATCGCCAACACCTAAAGCTTTGCCCCGCAAACACCATCCAGCCACCGCCTTCCCAATTTCATCAATAAAATACCACGGATTTCAAAACCACAATTCTCCCTTCATCTTGTCCCCTCCTTTCTCAAAGGAGAAAAAGCATTTACTCAATAAATCTTTATACAGAAATCTTTAGAGACCCCAACAGCCACTCGAAGGGCCATCACCCTCTAAGCACCCACGAGCCCCCCACCTCGTCACCCCCCTCGGAACACCCCCTGCGCAATACCTAAAGCTTTGCCCCCGCAATACCTTCCAACCACCGCCTTCCCAATTCCATCAATAAAATACCACGGATTTCAAAACCACAATTCTCCCTTCATCTTGTCCCCTCCTTTCTCAAAGGAGAAAATGTTTTTTGCCACATCAAAAACTTTTCCATTAAAACAAGATATTTTGCTGCATAGCCAATGAATGAGCTTTTTTCTGTAGATTTTTCCCGCGATAAAGGAGGAAAAATAATCGTTTTGCGGTTGACAGAATCTGAAAAATCGTATTTAATGACGGGTGCGGTAAGGGGTTTTCTGTGTCCAGATTTCATCATAAAATTTTCGCATTATTATAGGCTATTATAAGTTATTATAGACTGTTATAAAACAGTGTGTCTTGCGACAATGTTTAAAACTTTACGGTTTGAAGGTATCTTTCGTCTTTTTCTGACTGTTTTCTTTTGCATCACCAACAACTCTATAATTTTGAGATTTTCAAAACAAGCCGTATTCACGGGCTCCCAATAGAACGCCCTAATAATCCCCCCATAAAATACCAATATAATACATCACAGCAATGATGAGCAATACACGCATAAAAATATGAAAACGGCATCATTATGCTCTCATCGCCTCACCTTTCAAGATGCAAAGGCTTGTTTTTCAAAACATTGTTTAGCCAAAATTGAAGAAGATAATATCACTTATCGATCATCAACATAGAGGCTAAGATTATGAAGCCACAAGATTCTCCCCCACCTCATTCCTCACAAACACCAGAAGGAGCAAGCGCACCTGAAGGAGCGCATGCAAATGCATCATTAGACACTCTTACTGCACATTTAGAACGGCTTAACATTGAAAAAATAAAAAACACCCCTTTCAACCGTGCCGAGTTAAAAGATATTGTTGCTGGTTTAGAACAGCATAATGCCGATGGCAGTTGGATCAAAAATTATTATGATATTTTAGATCTTTACATGATGCCAGCCTTGGTCGATCAAGCAAATCGTAAATATCCAGAGATGAATCTCAAACTTACAAGCCCCCCTGACGGCTTTGCCCTTGCACTCAAAGATACTTTCGAGCGTGGTATAACATCTTCCAGATTTATTGTTAACGCACAAGATAGGGGAATTCATTTTGCGGTTGTCGATCATCAAACCATTGATAATAAAACATCTTTGATCTTTTTTGAACCGACCTTACTGCGTGACACGCTTCCCGCATTACTTGCATTAAGGACGCGACAATCCATTGAACATCACCAATTTCCGAATATTCATTTTGCCATGGTAGAAATGGATATTCAACGAAGCTCCTCTGAATGTGGGATGTTCAGCTTAAGCCTTGCCAAAAAGCTTTATCTCGAAGCTCAAAAATTAGAAAGACTACACAAAGATAATATTAAGGGTGTGTTATGTGAACCAGACACGCCTTTACCTGCTGAAAAATTAGATCCATATCTTCCAGCTCGTTTATACAAACACGTGCAAGGCAGAAGACGTCTTGGGGAATATCTAAAAGCCAATCCAGACGCGGCACATGAAAAAGTAAACAAAAAAGGCGAAACCCTAAAC
>NZ_JBHIMS010000001.1:0-1147 GCF_042194285.1 Bartonella sp. MM97QHHN
TTTCGCAAATAACCTTTCAGAAAGCTTCAATCAACTTGCAACAGCGATCTACGCTTAAAGACACTTATGGATCCGAAAAAAACAGCAAAGTAGTGAAGTTTGCTGATGATTTTGAGAATATATATGCGTTTAAATTGACAGAAAGGCACCGTACAGAGCGATTTAAAGATTTTGTGATAAAAACCACATTGAAATTAAAAACGCTTCTGTACGGTCCATTTTGAGGCAAATAAACCCATTGGTAAAGTTATGGATTTAGATAGGGGATATTAAACCAAATGTTTTTAAAAAAACGTAAACAGCCTATGCAAAAAAAGTTTGTTGCAACAGCGGTTGGATATGCACCATGGGGATTAGGGGTAGCTGAGTATTTTTACAATCTNTGGATATGCACCATGGGGATTAGGGGTAGCTGAGTATTTTTACAATCTTTACGAATATGATGATGGTACAAGAGAATATGAAGAATTTGACGGTGGTCAGTATCATGAGATGCCTGAGAATGTTGATATTCGATATCATATCAAAAAACACAATAAAGTCAATAGGTTGTGTGAAGTTATTTTATATGAATCCACTCAAGAATCCATCTTTTTATACGTGATTCATTTGATCATTTTTTATATAAGATTGCCATGTATGAATAGACCATAAAAAGCAAATCATGACGTGAATATTATAACGCATGTGTGTATTCAAATAAAATGAAAAGCCGATATCATTCATAACAGTTTATAAATTTTATGATATGTTTTTATCACTCAAAATCGCATTGTTTAAAATTTAGTTGTTTGGAATTATCGATAACATACGTTTAAAGATCACATCTTGTTTTAATGATTGGATTGTTAATCGCATGATAAAAACATAAAATTACAGTTTTCAAAATTGAGAAGCGTAAAATCTAAAAATGCTATAGCAATATCTTATTACCTATAGAGGGTAATCGTTTGAAACTGTTATAAGATGAATTGTACCAAAAGATACGCATTTATAGAAAATAGAGATCATATAATTTTTCCCAAAATTGGGAAAAACCTCTAAAATGGCATTAAAGAAATTAACTGTTTGAACCTGTCATAAGCTTATAGGTTTAATTTAAAAAATTGCATAAAAGGATTAAGGATAAAATCGCTTTTAAAACGCT
>NZ_JBHIMS010000007.1:0-4059 GCF_042194285.1 Bartonella sp. MM97QHHN
AAGTTTGGATTTTGCCAACACGGTTGGAAAACCGCTCTACACCATGCTTATCGTCGACCACGACCGTAATGCATGGGTAAAGCCTGAGGTCTATAGCTATCCGCTTTACATTTGCACGCGTCCTGAAATGCTGTTCAAAGCAGTTATAGGAGCGAAATAACATGCGATGGCACGGGCTGCTAAATCAAATGGTTAAAGATGTACGCAACACCTTTGGGCAGCCCGTCATCTACACGCGAAAGGACAATCAACAATCGTTTCAAATTACAGCGATTTACACCATTAAACATTCGGAATCGGACGCCGGTGGCAGAATCTCTACGACAATCGCAAAAAAGGAACTTGATCTTTGTATCAATGACATCGGGGGAATACCACCAAAACCTCAAGATAGTATTGTGATCATCTCTCCTGAAAATAACAAAGCCCCCTCTTCTCAAGAGCACTTCACTGTTACAGATGTCCAAGCCTCTGAATCCGGTATGTATAAGCTTATCTTGCGAGAGATAAAACAATGAAACATCCACGCGAAACGATAAGAGAAACATTTGTTGCGTTGATTAAAGCAGCAAAGACGGCAGCTGGTGACAATGTTTTCAATATGCGTGACTTCAATTTATTTATTGAAGCAATGCCAGCTATTAATATCTCAACACAAAGTGAAACCATTGAAGATGGACATGATTTTGGCTTAAGGCGGCGTGTTTTAACGCTAGATGTTGAATGTTATGCGACATGTGAAGATGGCGCACGTTTTGTTGACCAATTAGCATGGGAAGTTGAAGAGATTTTCTATGCCAATCCCAATCTTAACAACACCGTTGAGACATGCCGCCTGCAAAATATTGCTTTTGCCTTTGGTGATAATGGCGCTCTAGCACTCCACGGTGCAATTTTAACCTTTGAAGTCATTTATGTGACAAATATCCCCAACATGAATGAAGAAGAAGGCAGTGTAACAGCAAGAATCGTTGAACCTTTCTTAAGCTTTGAACCAGAAACAGGCGTGAGAAATAAAGATAAATACCATAAAATTGAAGGTGGACATGTTAGAGCGGCGCGATAAAGAAATCACAGATCTAAAGAGACGTGTGGCAAATATGGTTGTGGTGGGGAAGATTAGCCATATCGACCATAAAAACGCACGCTATCGGGTAAAAAGTGGCAATCTTGTCAGTGACTGGATTCCAGATACCCAAGCCCGCGCCGGTAAAACACGCTCCTATGAAGGGCGTGATGTTGGAGAGCAAGTAGTTGTTATCTCGTCATCAGGGGATTTGTCACAAGGGATGATTGTGGGTTCCATTCATACAGATGCTAATCAAGCAGCCGATAAGGGCAGCATTCACCGAACGATATACCCTGATGGAACCAGCCTTGAATATGATGATGAACAAAACACTTATGGAATTCACATCAAATCCGGCGGAAAGTTTATCCTGACAATCGCTGATGGTGTGTCACTAAAAGGTGATGGTGGCAAGCTAGAGCTTACCGCACCGGAAGGCATAAAGATTGTTTCAGAAAGCGATATAAATTTAAACGCAAAAGGCGGCATCTCTTTGAAGGCTGGTGATGGCATTTCACTGAATTCGAATGATAGTCTCTCTCTTCATTCTGGAAATAATGTTTCCATTCATTCAAGTGGATTAAGACATAACGGCACCAATGTAGGAGAAACCCATGTTCATGACGGTGTTTCCCCTGGTGGTTCTATGACAGGAGGTCCCAATTGAACAGTGGAATGGACCGTACAACAGGAAAGCCATTGACCGGCATTGATCATTTGCGTCAATCAATCCTTGATATTTTGTTAACGCGGATTGGTTCGCGTGTAATGCGGCGTGATTATGGTTCACGTGTTGCGGAACTCATTGATGCACCGGTTAATAATGCTTTTGCTGTTGCTCTTTATGCTGCTGTTGCTGAGGCTTTAGACAAGTGGGAACCGCGTTTTAAATTGAAAAAAATTGATTTTAAAAGGGGTGAGAATGGACACGTTTCTTTATCCTTTGAAGGCATTTATTTGCCATCCGGCAAGCCCATTACCATGGAAGGATTATTGATAAAATGAATGGAGTGCTTGCAAAACCAGACATCATCACAGAACTTTCTTTTGAAGAAATACGCGCTGCTGCTCTTGTCCATTTAAAAGAGCTTTTGCCTGAATATACCATTCTTGAAAGTGATCCGTCCGTAAAAGTCATAGAGGCTTTTAGCTATCGAGAGTTGCTGTTAAGACAGCGTATTAATGAGGCAGCACGCAATAATATTCTTGATTTTGCAATCGGTGAATCTCTTGATGCTTTGGGAAACTGGCATGGTATTGCCCGCATGGAAGAGGAAAGTGACGAGAGATATCGTGAACGCATACAGCTTCATGCCCGTGGAGGAAACGGAAGTGGAACAGAACCCTATTACAAACTTATCGCCTTAACAGCCGATAGTCGAGTGAAAGATGCCATTATCTATCGTAAAGGCAAAAACCCAACCATCTATGTTGCTCTTTTTGGTAATAATGAAGAAGGAACAGCCTCTGAAGATCTCATACAAGCAGTTTCACAAGCTCTTCACAGAAAAAATATCATCATGACCAATGATACAATCATTGTTCACGCTGCTGTCAAAAAAGTGCTGGACTTAGAAGCAGATGTTTGGCTGTTACCGGAAACATCTTTGAAAATTCTCACGACAATGGAGGCAAATTTAAGAGCAGCATGGAGACAAGAACAAGCCATTGGTCGTGAATTAAGCCTCTCGTGGTGGATTTCAAAACTAATGATTTCTGGTGTCCAAAAAGTCATTGCCATTACCCCAACACAAGACAGTATGGTTTGTGATGAAGAAATTTTATCGATTGGAAAAATCACCTTAAACTTCAAAGGGCGTGCGCGCTAATGGTTGGTTCCCTCCTTCCCACAAACGCAACAGAATTTGAAAAGCGCCTTGCCGATGCTTGCGATTTTCATCAAGATATTGATGGTTCTGTTTTGGGGATTTCACGCGCAAAACTGATCACACGCCCTCCCCGTTTCTTGCCGTGGCTCATTGAAGAATACGGGCTTGGTGAACTGACACCTTATGTTCCAAACCTCTATGATTTGATTGATCAAGGGCTTCAATGGCAGCGCTTGCGCGGCTCCCTTGCGGCAATAGAGTTGGGGCTTGAATGGCTAGGGATTTCGGCACGCTTTCAACCCGCATGGACAGGGCGAGCATGGTGGAATTCCTTTCAACTTGATTTTGATCAGTTGCCTGAACGCAAAAGCCTTGAAGCTATTGAAGCGATTGTCGGACTTTCCAAAAGTTTGCGCTCTGATTTTCGCCGTGGGACCTATGGTTATGATGTGCAAGCTGTTGAATGCAATATGTCACGCCTTGATGACAGCATATTGGAGTATGAAAGCGGTGTTCGCTTAACAGCTGGGGGCACTTTGTTTTCCTTTGGGCGCACAACAGAAATCAATCATACCCTCACAAAAGAAGAAGGCAGGCTTATTGGCAATTGGATTGATGACTTTGACGAGGAGTTAAGCTGGAACCAAATTGATTATCCATGGGACATGGCAAATTTTCCGTGGTGTTCGGTCAAAAAACATGAACGCGATATACTCATGGCAGAGTGGTTTAGCAACCGCACGCTTTATCTCGTGTTAAGAGACACCAAAGATGACGTGATTGGCACTCGCAGATGCTNCCAAAGATGACGTGATTGGCACTCGCAGATGCTATGCTGTAGCACCTGTCGAACAGGCTTTGGATGGTGTGTACAGCCATTGTGGCGTCAGGTTCCAGCCCTCCTCGATGGGCACGGCGCTTCTTGTTGCAGCACGCACAGACTTTCACGATGTTGATGGGAAACAAGCAGCTTTTGTTTCCATACTCGTTCACGGCATTCCCAAACAAGATGTCCCCCTTGGAAAGCTTTGGTGTGACGTCAATGAACTGAATGGTGGTGTAGAGATACTCAAAACACCCATCAATATTCCTTTGCGTGCCGATGTTCGCGAACAATTCAAGATTTTATTGAGGTTTTAATATGAAGCATGAAAGTGGTTT
>NZ_JBHIMS010000093.1:0-4397 GCF_042194285.1 Bartonella sp. MM97QHHN
AAGTTTGGATTTTGCCAACACGGTTGGAAAACCGCTCTACACCATGCTTATCGTCGACCACGACCGTAATGCATGGGTAAAACCGGAGGTCTATAGCTATCCGCTTTACATTTGCACACGCCCTGAAATGCTGTTCAAAGCAGTTATAGGAGCGAAATAACATGCGATGGCACGGGCTGCTAAATCAAATGGTTAAAGATGTACGCAACACCTTTGGGCAGCCCGTCATCTACACNCCCTGAAATGCTGTTCAAAGCAGTTATAGGAGCGAAATAACATGCGATGGCACGGGCTGCTAAATCAAATGGTTAAAGATGTACGCAACACCTTTGGGCAGCCCGTCATCTACACACGAAAAGACAACCAGCAATCTTTTCGTATCACAGCGATTTACGGCATTAAGCATTCAGAATCGGAGGCTGGTGGCAGAATCCCCACCACAATTGCAAGAAAGGAACTTGATCTTTGTATCAATGATATTGGGGGGTTACCACCAAAACCTCAAGATAGTATTGTGATCATCTCACCTCAAAACAACAAAGCCCCCTCTTCTCAAGAACACTTCGTGGTCACAGATGTCCAAGCTTCAGAATCCGGTATGTATAAGCTTATCTTGCGGGAGATAAAACAATGAACGTATCTTTATCTTGTGTGTTTAAAAATCAATAAAACTGTCCCAGAACTCGAATTACTGCTGTAAACCTTGGACTTGAAAAAGCAGTGAATCGGTAATTCCGTGGTATGCCGGTACGGAGACTGATTTGGCATTCATGGTATGTTATAGCTACTGATGCAATTCGTGTCCAAGTGGTTCGTTCATTCTTTTCAGGACTTTCAAATACAATGGCTTGATCGGTTACCAAAAGACGTCCTCTAAGTGTGATCTTTTTATTAATATCAAAGAAAACGCGTTCTTGAACCCCCAACAATTTTTCATTGTGTGCTAAACGATATTCATATTCGCTTGCGTCAAGCTCTTGAAACATTTTACACGCTTCAGAAAAACTAGACACTTTAATATCCGGTAGCAACATTGCAACTTGTTCTTCAAAAAGTTTTACTTTTTTCTTTTCAGAGTAGTGAGCGATCACCAAAAGTAAAACAATAATAATGGCTACTAATAACCATGGTGAAATACTTATTATTGCTACTATGCCCCCAATCAATAGAGCACAAAGGAGAAAAATCTTGATCCCCTTTTCCCACCGTTCGTTTTCAATTGCTGGAAACGTTTTATTAACAACTGAGAAATCAGAAGAAGGATGTGCAGGAGGGAGCGACATTGAAGCCTGTTCTGGAACTTTCTCTTCAAAACGTTTTTTGCGTTTATCTTGCCAATAAGCGAAAATGGAAAACGCAAAAAACGCAAAGAAAATTAACCAAAACCATCCCCAAAAGCCTAATCCATCATCTTTGTCTGGTTTGTTAACTTGAGTGGGGGTAATTTGCTTATCAGTATCCTCAGCTGGTACCTGAGTCACGCTTTCGTTTTGAGTAGCAACATCTATTGACGAAGTCGAGGAGGAGGTAACAATCTCGTTATTGTCTGCAACTTGATCTGGTTCATTTTTGTGGAAAAAAAACGCACCTAATATTGCAGAGCCGAGAAATAATAAAACTCCAATACCAAGAGTTTTCAGTCCGTTTTTCCGCCATTTCTTTATACATATTAAAACGAGTCCGACAATCATCACTGGTAATGATAACAAGCACACTATCATTGCAATTGTATCAAGTATGTCGAGCATTATTTTCCCCTCCGCTATAAATAAAAAATAATGCTGGTGAATTTAGAGTGAATCGACAAATAAAGTAAAGACGTACCATATATTTTATAAAAAAGTGATATTAATGCTTGACATCATCATAAGGATATGAATAATCGAATCATGTGCCTAAGAAACACCTTAAAACAACTAGCGGATTGGTTGCCGAAATAACTCGTTTTCCGCAATTTAAAAGCTTTGACTCATTGTATGCTACATGCGTATAATAATATTGTCGGGTGTGGTTATGCCATATAATACCCTTTCGGGGAAAGCATAACGACGGGCTAGTTGCCGTGTTTCTTAGCGCCCGGCACTCTTTTAGAGTGTCATTAAGAAACCTCTAACAACTAGGAGTTCATTATGAACACACTTATAGAAATATCAGAACAGGTTATTGATCAGGAAACTGTTCAAACTGTTAATGCGCGTGAATTGCATGCGTTTTTGGAAGGAGGTAAAGATTTCTCTACTTGGATTAAATATCGCATCAACAAATATAATTTATTAGAAAATCAGGATTATTTAGTTTTCACCAATTTTGGGGAAAACCTCCAAGGTGGTCGTCCCTCTAAAGATTATCATCTAACTTTAAGTGTAGCAAAAGAGCTTTCTATGCTTGAGAATAATAAGAAAGGTAGAGAAGCTCGTTTATACTTTATCAAATGTGAACGGCTTTTGAAACAAGTAGCAACACCACAAGTTGACTACTCCAAACCCGAAGCATTGCTTGGTGTTTTAAATCACTTACAAAGTCAAATTGAGCAGAAAGATCATGTGATTGCTGAATTAGCACCAAAAGCAGAAGCTTTAGAAGGTTTAAAGCGTTCTGATGGTCTGTTTGGCTTATCGAAGCAGCAAAGATGTTGGAAGTACGACCTAAGGATTTAACCGATTACTTGCGACAAAATGATTGGGTCTATCGACGGGCTCCAGGGGCGCCTCTGTTACCTTATCAGGATAAAATCAAGAAAGGATTCATGGATTGTCCCGCTATCACCATTCAAAGACCGGATGGTACAGAAAAGGTACTCCCTTCAACAAAAATTACCTCCAGAGGATTAGCATGTTTGAGAGAACAAATCCATGGGGGTGTACAATGAATAGCAGTGTCGATTTTTTGTGCGATTTGTGGATGGCATTGTTTAAGCTTTCTAACCATCGAGGCATTGGAGATGAGGATTGCAATGCTATAGTTGAGGTTATGGAATCGGTCGTAGATGCTCTGGTTTTAAAGCTTCAAGATGACGTGCCCAATATTACAAAAATCTTGGCAATTTTGACAGATTTTGGAGCTTCAGAACTTCCACATCGTATGGATTCTTTGTTGCGAACTTATGAACCAAATTTAGACAACCCCATTAAAAAGGTTGCTTAACTTAAAAACAAAACTCCCCTCCCTATCGTTAAAGGTGGGGAGGTAGTCAAGAGACTTCTTTAGGTAAGAACTCAAAATGAACGGATTTAAAATCAGTTAAGTCATAATCTGTAAGATCGGCAGTATCAACAAAGTTTTCTGCTTCTTCATCCGTCTTAAAAACGGGTATTTGTTTTAATTTAGAGGTTTTCATAAGAATTAGTTTTCTTTTAGTACGTATAGACTTTTAAAAGATTCAAAGCTTAGAAGAAATGTATCTGTTTAAACTCACACCATTTTCAGCGGCTTGTATTGAAAGTTTTCTATGGAGTTCTGGTGGTATTCTTAATTGAAACTTGCCACTATATTTACCATGTGACAAAGGCAGAGGAACTTCTTCTCCATTATGTTGCATGTCCTCAACAACTTCTGAAACAAGGTCCATAATACCTTTTAAAGCTTTCTCTGCTTGAGCATCTAACCATGAAAGGGATGGGAATTCTGCACACAATCCGACATATTCCTCATCTTCTTGCGACCACAAAACACGATATGTATAATGATTATTGTTCATGTTTCATCCTTTCTATCGCTTGTAAGATTTGTTTGACTTGATAAGCTTTTGCTTTGTTACTAGAATCTTTTTGAATATTCACACGAGGATCACCAAGCCACGGTGTTTTAAAAACAAAGTGGCTTGTACCATTGTTCCGTGGTTCTCCAAAGAAATAGACACATACAGCCAACAAATCTGAAAACTTAATGTTCTTTGGTGATGCTTTCATCAAGCTGATTATTTTTTCAACTTTATTACTCATAACCAATGATAGTATCATTATTAATCCTAGTCAATCATTTTTAGAAATAGCGTCAACTAACAAGAGCCTTTTGTAACTCGACACTGTTAAAAAATCTCAATCAAGGTGAATATGAAGCCGTCCCTGCCGAGCTACAGAAATGGACCAAAGCAGGCGGGAAGCGTCTTGAAGGTCTCACACACCGGCGTGCGGCAGAAACAGGCTTATGGGCGAAAGGGGTTTTTGTTTCCTCCAATTATCAAACAGTAGAAACGCAAGCATCAACGGGGATTTTCAAAGCCGAAGCCCTTGCACCGATTATTGGCTCTTTTTCTGGACTTGGTGGTTTGTTAGCAGGAAATGAACCAATCCAATGGGCTTTGGCAACCATTATGGTTTTAGCCGCATGTGCTGGTATTTTCTTTGTTGCTAAACGCTTTCAGGAGCACCGCCTATGATCTTATGGATGAAAAAAAA
>NZ_JBHIMS010000011.1:0-2135 GCF_042194285.1 Bartonella sp. MM97QHHN
CTCAGAGTATGTTTAGAGTCGGATATTTGGTTTTTGTGTAAAAATACTTACAAACGCATCCATAATACGTGAAAAATCAAGCGCTAATAAGAGTATAATGAGTACAATCCATTTCGTATAACGCGACATCACTTTTACACTTTTGTAGGTCATGATGATTTCTTGAAGTATTTCTTTTTCTGCTTCTGTAAGCTCTATATCGTCTTGTGTTTTTTTTCTAGCCATGTTTCCACCCACACAAGCGTTCACCTAGATTATTGTGCTTTAAGATCTCTCTTGCTAAGTTTGAACTGATGGCGTTCAGATCTTGCTTATCTAAATAAATTGGCAACCAGCCAACACAAGAAGAAGCATATTTATTTGTCGCGCAACCAGTCAGAGAGAGCAGTACGCACATCAGCATCACTTTTTTGATTAACTTCACTTTCCACCTCCAGACGTGTTGTGGCTGCTTTTAAAGCTTTTTCTGTTTGCTTTTGTTGCTCTGCTTTTTTCCCAAGATTAAAAGCTCTTGCTAAAATCATAAAAAAAGCAGCTAAAGCCGCGCCTGTTAGCATCAGATTTCTTTTCATCCATAAGATCATAGACGATGCTCCTGAAAGCGTTTAGCAACAAAGAAAATGCCAGCACATGCGGCTAAAACCATAATGGTGGCCAAAGCCCATTGGATTGGTCCATTTCCTGCTAATAAGCCTCCAAGCCCAGAAAAAGAACCAATAATCGGTGCAAGGGCTTCGGCTTTGAAAATCCCCGTTGGTGCTTGCGTTTCTACTGTTTGATAATTGGAGGAAACAAAAGCCCCTTTCGCCCATAAGCCTGCTTCTGCTGCACGCCGGTGTGCGAGACCTTCAAGACGCTTTCCGCCTGCTTTGGTCCATTTCTGTAGCTCTGCAGGGACAGCTTCATATTCACCTTGATTGAGCTTTTTTAACAGTGTCGAGTTACAAAAGGCTGTTGTTCCTACATTATAGCAAAAGGAGACTAAAGCCGCGAATTGTTCATCGGTTAAAGCAACTTGAACGGCTTGTTCAACGGCATTTTCAATTTGTCTTAAGTCTTGGCAAAGAAGTTCTTCTGCTTGTTTTTCGGTGATTGCCATACCTTTATGAACAAAAGGTTTTCCAGCATTGTTTGTATGTCCATAACCAATGGTCCACACTCCAATGGCATCTTTATAGGCATTGAGACGTAAACCTTCCCATTGTTTAATCAGTGCTAACCCTTCTGGTGATATTGTTCTCATGTATTGCTCCTATAAAAAAGCCCCACAAAAGGTGGGGCAGATTGATAGATTAAAATTGTAATTATTGCGTTTTATTAAAAGTAGTGTTTCATGTAACTTTTTTCTGTGTTATACGTTACATGAAACATAATGGAGATTTTGTTATGGCTACAATGCACGTTAATGAACGCGTTCAAAAACATCGCAACGCACAAAGAAAAGCAGGTTTGCGTTTAATGCAAATTTGGGTACCAGATACGCGTCAACCGAACTTTGCAGAAGAGTGCCGACGCCAATGTCGCTTAGTCGCAAAAATGGATAAAACAGATACATCTATGCAGTTGTTGATGGATCAATCTTTAATGGATGTTGATGGCTGGACAGAATGATGCGTGGATCTCTCGTCACAATAGCTATGCAAGGCGATTTTGGTAAACCAAGACCTGCGTTAATCATTCAAGCTAATCAATTCAATGAACATACAAGTGTAACAGTTTTACCCATTACTAGCACACTTGTTGATGCGCCATTACTCCGCATTACGATTCAGCCAAACGCTAAAAATGGTTTGCAAAAACCTTCGCAAGTCATGATTGATAAGATTATGACGGTAAGATGTGAAAAAGTTAGTCCAGCTTTCGGCTCCATTCATGCAGATAAAATGGTAGAAATTGAACGCTGTTTAGCTGTATTTTTAGGAATAGTAAAATAAAAATAGTATTTCTTTTTATCATCATAAAATAGCTTTGTTTATCTATCTTCTTCATCCATATGGATAACGCCTTCGCCTTCATCACATGCGTTAGGTGGGGCGTTTGGATCAAGGGTATCATCCTTGTCTGGTGTGGTGTTTGCAACGTTTCCAGCCGCATCTTCTTGCGCTTTATCAAAAAGTTCGCACTCTATTTTTGTG
>NZ_JBHIMS010000083.1:0-5198 GCF_042194285.1 Bartonella sp. MM97QHHN
GACCTTGAAAACTTGCGGCTTATCATTTTTATTCACCGCAATAACCATGTTTTTAAAAAGAGCAAACGACCATTTATTCTCTTCATTTGCTTGATAAGTCACACCACTTTGGCTAATGTCCTTCCAACCTTTGGTTTGACTATCATAACTGTAAAGCTTTTGCTTGCCTCCTACGATTATCTTAACACCATTGCCACTTCTAAAGGCGATTGAACCCAAGGGCTTTTCTTCCAAAGGATTAGAAACAACCATTGCACTAGGCATGGGTATGTAACCGCCATCTGCTGGTAAAACATTCACAAGGCTATCCGTAAAGCTGCCGTTGACAACCGCAACATCTGGTCTGTAATCGGCTACTGGAAAATAAACCATATTAGAAATCCGTTGGTATTATTCTGGTCACGTTATGACGTTGAGACGTCTCTGCACGCAATTCATGCAACTGTTCGTTAAAGTCATTGTAAGCTGCCGTTGCACAATCGGGGTCTTTCAAGATATTCTTGTAAAGTTCGTATTTTGCACGCGCCTTAATCAAATCAAACGCGTGCACAAACCATGGGTGCTCCTCATCGACACTATCTATCTCTGATAAACGCAATGGAGAGAGAATTAGTTGAATCTGATAGGCTCTATCCGGCGTGGGATAAAGATGTAATTTCCTATCAAAATAACTGTAACAAACCGGCGTTCCTTGCTGCTCTGATGATAACAAAGGCTCTAAAGAAACATGGTCCTTACACTCCAATGCAAACTTATGATGTTGATCAGAGCTTAGATAAACGTTTTTGATTTTAACAGCTGTTTCAATAGGGCGGGTAGTGCTTGCATCATAAACACCTTGTCCCGCCCGTGTCTCAAACACCACATCACGGCTTTCGTTAAAGTAAAAGGTCTCCCGTTCACAAAAACGAATGGCTGCAAAAATGCTTTCTTGGATTTGATGAACATACTCATCGGCTATGTCATCAATCTCATCTTGAATAACCGACACTAAGTGCGAAAGTGTTCTCTTATGACGATAAACATCTCGCTTTACTGGTATCGGTCCTCCGGTTTTAACCCGAATATAATGACGTGTCATCAAAATACCTCTCAGTGATTAGTCACGAATTCAACGACTATACTTGCTTGCCCAGCTTGTACTGTTTTGTCCGCTTTGGCATAGAGAGTAAGTTCTTCATCATAAGGGATAAACTCCTTCTGATTGGTAGGCTTAACCTCTTTTACTGCCTGTTGTTTGATTTCTGCTTCACCAAACTCATTGCCGCCAGCAGTGCTGCCTATTTTGACCTTCGTGTCCGAAAATGCTGTCTTAACAAACACTTTAATTGAAGTAATCAAAGCACCACGAGGTAGCGTGCCTATTCTCATAGCGTTTTCTTTATCTTCATAGCTAAAATTAAGCCGCAAAAAGCTTACCTGCTGGGTATGAAGATTTCTCCCTTGCAAGGGCTGTGGTAAATAATCTGCCATGTCTTATCCCCTCAATGATTTGTTACGAATTGCACAACCACAATACATTCACCAGCCGCAGTTGTTTTATCCCGTGTTGCATAAAGGGTCATCTCCTTATCATCTGCAACAAAAGACTTTTGATCTGTTGGCGTAAAATCTTGCGTGCCTTGGGCTTTGATGTCTTTTTCACTGAACTCATTGCCGCCATAGGTGCTGCCTATCTTTAATTTTGTCTCAGAAAACGCGGTCTTGACAAAAGCCTTCATCGAAGTGATCAAAGCGCCACGAGGCAAAATTCCGATTTTTTCCGTAAGATGCTTATCTTTATGCGAAATATTCAAACGTAAGAAACTTACCTGTTGGGTATGAAGAGTTCTTCCCTGCAATGGAGGTGGTAATTGATCTGCCATGTCTTATCCCCTTAATGATTACGCACCAGCTTCACCGCTGTAGGTAGGAATGACAATCGTTCCAAAATCTTGGGCTGTTTGTGCGCTATTTGGCATTTTGAAACGGGTCTTCTTCATTCCTATCAATGTTTTAGCTGCAACACCAAATTGACGTTCATAATCAAAATATTCTTCTTTGAGTGTGTAATGCGTTGCACTGTGATTCTTGCCAAAACCTATAACCGCACTCTGGGCTCCTAAGAAAACCGCACGACGCACACTCTTTACCGCTGTATTATTTGTCGAGTTAACACCATGGGTGACATGTATCGCTTCACGTAAAATAACGCCATTATACATGCCTAGTGAACCATCAAAGATTGGGTTTTTCGCACGAGAGGTTGCATAAACCGATTTTTGAATATCTAACCACTCACCAACGGCTGTATTGGTTCGCAATTGCATGACTTGTGTTGGATGCAAATACAAAACATAAACATCATCACCATTGACATGGACTGGAGAAATTTGCGGATTGGCAAGTTTGGCTTGTTTAACCGCTTCATCAATCAATTTAAGACTAAAGCTATGTTTGGCTTTATCATTGAGATCTTCATCCTTTGTTTTACCATCTGGGCGGATAATACGTTCATTGCTTGGTGCCATGATTTCATTAAAGCCATAATGAACCGGCTTAATATACACTTCTCGACCATCAACATTGATCGTACGGGGTGTATAACCACATACCTGAAGAAAGAACATGATGCTTAAACGATTGGCATACCAACGAACTAAACCTTCTTTGGCTTTTTTCCGTAAATTGGGGAGAATTCTCTGTTGGTCAATCGAGTCATCATTCGCTACACGTGCTGCATGTAAAAGCTCGTTAATCACCAACCGATCATTCATAAATTGAAGCGCTTCTTCATTGCCCTCTAAGGTTTCGCCTTGCGTGACACCGTCCCCAAACAGATTGACCAGCAGACTAAACGTAACGCTATCCCCTGCACTCTTATGGGTTTCGTTGTAAAGCTGGATAATGCTGTTCGAACTTTTGCCAATCAGGGGAGCTATTTTCGTTGCTTTCAAAACTTCATTGCTTAATTTCTGTGACCACAATTTCACCGATTGCGGATCATGGGTTCCTATATGTGTTGTTGCCATTGATTTCACCTTTCTTTGCTGTAAAAAAACCGGCTTAAAGCCGGTGGAAAACCCGCATCAAGGCGGATTATGTTGTAAAACTTATTGCCTAATCAGGGTCTGCACCCATAATTTCATAAAAACGGGCTTCATTTTTCGGGTTCGATATCCACGCGTTAAATTCTTTTTCTGACATATTCGCAAGTGTCTCTTTGGTCATAGGACCCGTCACGCCCCCTCCTCCAGATGCTGTTAAGGTTCTCGCAGAATTCTGCCGGCTTTGAAGTTCTGCTACTTGATTATTCGCTTGAACCCCTTGGTTCTGATAGCCAAGATTTTGCGCTATTCTATAAATCTCTTCTGCCGGATTGAGATCTCTTTGTGCACAAGTCGCTACAATCGTACGCAATTCATTCCTTATGATCTCAGAAATTGTGTTTGGATCTGCATACTCAGGATAAAGTGACGACCAAGAACTCAATTCCTTCGCACGCTTCTCATAAAGAAAATTTGCCGCATCACCAAAATCACTGGATTTATTTTGAAACGACTTAACAGAATTGTTGAAAAACTGACCAAGACGTATATCATGCTGCTGCTGTTCCTCAGCTTGTCTTAGCGCTTCTTTCTGTTCCCTAATATACGCATCCTGCTCTCGAATCTTTTTTCCCATCCAACTCATATAGCCAATAATGTCTTGTGTAGGGTCTGGGGGTGCATTTTCACCTTCAACCATTGGCGTCTGGGATTGGGGTTCATAAAGCTTGACAAGCGCTTCACGAGCTTGTTTAGCTTGTTGCTCCATACGCTGCTGTTCTATGCTAGGAACAATCTCTGAAGGCTTTTCAACGGACTGCACAACCGGCTCTGGAGAGGTGACATCATCATTATCAATCGTTTCACCATCATAAGTGCCGGCATCAAAAGAGCTCTCATCATCAAAGACCGGTGCTCCAACTCTGTAATTTTCATTCATAGCTTCATTCATTTCTGCATTCATTCTTTCACCTTTCTCAACTATGCATACCTCTGTGTAATGCTATTCGCTCTCGCATAATCTGATTATGTGCCTGATCATTGAGAAGCTTCTGCCGTTCAATCTCATAGCGTTGCTTCATCAGTTCTGCGTCTGTTTTTGCTCTCTCTTGATGCACAAAAAGATCAATCTGCTTTTGTTGCAAATCCATCTGATGCATCTGTGCTTTCGTCTCTAAGTCTTGTTGCTTTTCCTGCAACTTCATTTCCTGCTCGGGGTCCATCTGCTGTTGTTGTGCCATTTGTTGCTGTTGGAACTTCTCACTGACACGATTGAGTAATGACGCAGGCAATGGAGAATAACGAAGTAGATCAAGCATAATATCCGGCGTAATGGCATTTTGAAGCAATGGAAGCAGTTGTGTGATGATACCGAAGGTGCGCTCTTTCTCATTCGGGCTGGTTGGCGCATCATCAACAACAATGTCATACTCGACACTCGTTACTTCTTCACGCGTCAATGGAATATATTGCGCATTCTCCTCACCAGATATCCGTACCAAACGACCATCGGACAAGTAATTCTGTATCAAGTGCAAAATAATCTTACCTTGCCGCTTGCGGTACAAACGCAAGCCATCAAATAGACAAGCAAGCAGATTTAAACTGGATTGGCGTCGTTGTGCCTCCAAAATACCCGCTTGTGTCACTTCTCTTGTGCCAATGAATTCGGGCGATAAACCCGTCACCTGATTAATTGCTTCCTTAGCTTCATTAAACAGTTGGAAAAACCCCGTTGGAAATTCTGCTACGGGTTTGGGTTGGATCTTTCCTTGTGCAAGGGCGCCATCTTCAGCAACTAGCAACGCATCAGCCCGCGACCAATCTTGCATAGCCTGCCTGATGTCCTTAAATGCCCCTTCCTCGACAATAAGCCCCCCTTTGGATTGGCTATTAAGGATATACATAACTTGACTAAAGTACTTATTCGCCCACCGTTGTGGGTCTTTTGTAGGACGCACAACCCCATAAAATTGCCGTTCTATCTTGTCAAAATACCCCGTTATACACTCCCAACCCAATTGACCCGCTGGAACCATGGGTTGATCGGGGGATTCAAGCAACTTTCTCCCTAAAAAAGCACGTCTTACAACCTTTTTATTGAAAGCTGCCCCTTGGATATCGGGCATCATGCACTGGAGCTGCTTAAATTCTTCCTCGCTATAATCACGA
>NZ_JBHIMS010000033.1:0-5311 GCF_042194285.1 Bartonella sp. MM97QHHN
GAGAGACAATAAAATTGAGGCATGCCCCCATGGATTTCGTTCTAGTTTACGTGATTGGCTCGCTGAAACAACCGATGCCCCTTATGAAGTCGCAGAAACTATTCTAAGTCATACAGTAGGCGGTAAAGTAGAGCGTGCCTATCGTCGGACTGACTATCTAGAACAGCGCCGCGTTTATATGGATAAATGGGCGGCTTATGTCACGGGTCAATCTTAAGATATGGGGTGAATAACCCCATGATCTGTGGATAACTTTAGCTCTCTTTTCTCTCATTCTTTCTCAATAAGAGTCATAAATTATCACATCAGAAAAACTATGATAAAATATTGTTTTCTATAAATAAAATACCTTCAAAAATGAACCAAAATGTGGTTAATAAATAGTTATGATTTGTTCTCATTTTTTTACTTTTGAAAGGATTTTAGTATGACAGAAAATGATATTCTTTTAACAGACCGTGAAAGTGCAAAACTGCTTCATATGAGTGTTTCAACATTCCGGCGTCATGTTACCAATGGCTCTCTCCCAAAACCTTTAAAATTTGGCTTTTTATCCCGTTGGTTACAATCGGATCTTTTGAATGTAATCGAACAAGCAAAACAGCAACGTTATAACGACGCGGCATAAAAAGAAAACCTTATCACGTAAGGACGGACAAGGCTTTCTCAAACTCATCAACCTGGTGCTTTATTTGGTGTAAATTCAAGGCTTTCTCTACTGAAGCAAGACTTAAGGCTGGCATTCAGGTGCATTTTTATACTTTTTACAAAAAGGGCTGTTCAAACGCTTCTTGACACTGCGCTGTGGTATGACAGCACCTGGACGACAAATGGGAAGGTTTTCAGCTCTAAAAGTATAACACCAATATGGTCCTCCCCATTTGTAGCGGAATCCTGCTTGAATCATGCAAGCATCGATGGAAGCCTCTGCATTGATGCTTAGCTTTCTATTTTCTGGAAAAACATCATAAGGGGTTGGCATACCACATTCTAACAATGCTTTTCCTACCTCAGTAAAATCTGCTCCTGGTTTCTCCCATGCACTCAAAACTCCTGGTGGAGGCTTGTCGATGTTACATCCAGCAATATTTAACAGAATGAGACCACTTAATAATTTCAAGATTTGTTTCATTTTTTTCTTCCTGAATATTTTGAATAAATTGGCGTACGATTAGGTAATCCATAAGCCTGTCGACATATTGAACCTGCATTACCATAACAAGCATGGACACTGGGGTAGCCCTTAAATATTTGCCATGCTTCTTTCCAAGGACCACTTCCAGGAGGTATTTGCCCAAAAGTGTAAGGATTTTTGCCAATCTTTGTACCAACAAAGTCATTTTTATGATTTTCCAAGTTTACGTAATCCTGCTTTCCATCACTTAAGATATATAACGTATCTGCCATGTTTTGAGTATTATAAGCTGGTCCAAAGAAATTAATCGTTGTTTTCTTTGCTATACCATGAACACCATGCTTTTCTAAATCATGCGATCCATTGCCCGCTGTCATACTGCCACGGCTATGCGCATCAGTATGCAATCCTATATTGCCAAGGCTATACAACAGATTCTGGTACTTCTTCGTCGAATTGGTCAAAATACCCAACTTACCTTCTAGAGCATACTGATACCCTGCAATGAACAAATCTACCAAGAACGAATCGCTATGAGGGAACATCAGAAAATAGTGTGGATCATTCTTGTTATCAGCCAACTGAACCGCATTATGGGCTGCGTCATCTGGTGTTGTAAAAATACCATTGAGAAAAACATGAACCTTGCCATCAGAACCTTTTTGTAAATTCTGTTGTTCTTCAGGCGTTAAATAATGATATTGCGGCTGCGGGTTTCCATGACTGTCTCTTATAGGATTTCCATTTTCATCTTTTGCATAGATCACATTGCCATTTTCATCGTGATCTACAGTAGCCAGATAATGCTCTTTGATAAACATGTTTACAAAGCTCTGTTCAAAGATATTAGATCCTTCATCCGATAAATCATTGATCATATCTACGCGATTATGTACTATCCCCTCAAGCGATGCGACATCTAGCTGTTCTACTGCTTGGTGGGCTGTAGCGGTGTTGCGGTTGAGAGAGCCAATGATTTGTCCAGCATCTTGCCCCATCGCCCTTTGTCCAGTTGTATCAGTAAGGATGATAGTCCCATCACTGATAGCAGATTTGGTTTCCCCTTCTGCTCCATCCTTGGCTTTTCCATGACTTAAAGCATTTTTAGCAATATTTTTTATGATGCCATATTTCCCCTGTTGCAAAGCACCGCCACCAGAAATGCTAAACCCATGGCTGCTGGCTTTAGCATGGGCACTGTTGCTGATATCACTGGTGCTAATGCTTCCTGTGGTCAGGCTGTTTTTATCTGCCGGCGCGGTGCTGGCAATGATGCCTCCGGTCAGCGTTGTTTTGTCTTTAACTATGATATTAAAGCCGCCATCACCCGCTTTGATGCCTGATTGTTCCACAACACTATGATAATCACTAGAGGATTTATCGTTTTGGAAAGAGGCGCTCATGGAGCCCCCACCACCCGTTTGTCCAGCACCAAACCCAACAGAAACAGAGTTTTGCTTGCTGGAAGTTTGTCCCGTATCACTGCGGCTGGTAATGGCAAAATCACCCCCTACTTCCATTTCTACACGCTCTCCAGAAACCACGGCGCCTGCCAATGTGGTGTTTGCCCCACTCGTGGTATGAACAGTGCCGGTGCCTATAATATGGCTGTTTTTGTGTTGAACTTCCTCACTGGAACCTTCCCCTTGACTAAAAGCAGCACTGCCCGTTGCCCCTGCGCCACCCGTGCCATAACCGGTGCCAACACTCATTGAAGCACTTTCACTGCTGTTTTGTGTGCTTTGCGTGTTTTGTGCACTTTCAAAGATGATATCTTTACCTGCTTCCATGGTGATCTTTCCGCTCTGTGCATCATTTTCCAGCACATAGATTGGATTGGTACCAGCGATAACATCAGCGCCAACACCATGAATGCTGCCTTCGTGGGCATGCATGTTAACAGCGCGTCCGCCTTCTATGCTATCTGTCACCGCTGTGGAGACTTGAGAAGAGGCTTCTGTTTTCTCAGTTTTAAAGCCCACGGTTACACTGCCAGATGCGCCAGCCAGATTGGCAAGAGCATCCTTGGTGGAGCTCCCCAATCCTCCTAATGAGCTACTCAATCCTTTGGTTGTGTTCCCCTTTTCCCCCGTATTGCCAGTCAGCCAATTAATAAAGTTCTCTCCTTTATTAAAGAGGTGATTGATTTTCATGCCGGTCAGTATGCCATTAATAACTGTATTGTTACCATCCTTATTATTCATGTGATCTGCGGCATCTTTTAGTCCTTGTACCGTGCCAAGGACACCGATATCAACGGAAGTTGTCACACCAGCAAAAGACTTTTCATGTGTCTCTTTGCCGTTAGAGGTATCATAGCTTTCTGATAGGGTGATATTATTGCCGGCATCCATGTTGACATCACGATCCGCCGAAACAATGGCTGCTTGTAAATTCACATCATTGTCAGCAGTAATCTGCACATCTTGGCGTGCCGTGATGTGTGATTGTGTGGAAGTATTTTCCCATTGATCGCCCGTATCTTTGGCGCTTGCAACCCCAACACCCACAGAAGCACCGCTGTTGCTCTTTTCAAACTGAATGCCAAAGCCTGTACGTTCTTCCTTTGAGCTTGAGGAATGGCTATTATGACCAACAAGCACATTCACATCATGCGCTGCCGAAAGGTTAATATTCTCACCTGCAAGATCAGAGCCAACAATTTTCACATCTTTTTTCTTGGCAGTGATGTTGATATTGCCATCCGCATTGAGAGAAGAACCTTGATGCTCAAAACTCTCTTCATTTTCTGTCTTTCCCTCACTCCCGTATATCGACACAAAGCCCTTACCTGATCCCACACCAAAACCTGTTTCATGGGTCTCTGAATGGCTTTTATGGTGATCTGTCATGCCATCAATCGTCACATTTTCTCCGCTCACATTGATATCTTGACCGGAAAGAAGATGAGAAGCAGAAATCTTGGCTTCTCCTTGTGCGTCTAACACGATGTTGCCCGTTGCCCCAAGGATAGAGGAGACCGTTGTGGTATGCGATTGAGATGTATCGGACGATTCCTCATGCAAAAAGCCACTTGATGACGATTGTGCTTGCTGATCCAAATGTTCTTGGGCGCCTTTGATAGTAATCTTTCCCCCAGAGTGAATGGTAATATCCGCTTGTTTTTGTTCTCCTGGTGCTTTCTCTCCTGACGTTTCCTCTGCCTTACCGGCTATGAGCGTCGAGGCGACAACTTCCGTGTTATTTCCTGAGTCAATGGCAATGCCTTCACCCCCTGTTATGCTTGACCCCACAACTTGGCGCACATCCATCTTGTTATGCTCAGATTTACTGCTACTAAACACCCCACCCTCTTTGTGATACGACATCTCATAATGTAAGCTATCCTCTGCATTATTGATGAGAATATCGTTGCTGGCTTTCAGCCCTACCTTGCCATCAGCCGCAATGGAACTACCTGTGATGCTAAGATCATGCGGTTTGCCATCCTGCCCTGCAATGACAGTGGTATCACCTCCCGATTTTATCGAAGAGCCAACGGCATGAGAGGCTTGCATATCCACTTTCGTGTTTTTGGTGCGAAGATGATANTCACCTCCCGATTTTATCGAAGAGCCAACGGCATGAGAGGCTTGCATATCCACTTTCGTGTTTTTGGTGCGAAGATGATACTCCATCTCATCGTTTCTCACCCCTATTGTTACCTCCCCTTGGGCGCCAAGAGCAACATTACCCTTGGCATCTATATCGGAAGCAGCAATATGGATATCGCCACCCGATAGAACAGTGGTCTCTTTTCCAGAACTTAGATGAGAGCCATTGTGTAAGGCAACATGAGATGTTTCACTCCCATTCTGATTGTCCATACTGTTGCGTGTGGCATCAATCGAAACATTCCTCTCAGCTTGCAAGAGAAGTTTATCCTTTGTTTGAACATCAGAGCCTAAAATATTCAAATCTTTTCCAGAGGAAAGCGTTGTTGAGCCTCCAGAGTTGACTTCTGATTTATGATGCATGGTGGCATCACCGTGTTCATCATGGTAATGGGTTTCTGCTGAACCGATCGTCAAGTTACCTTGTTCTGTAGCCATGGCAAGATCACCTCCGGTAGTGATCCCCACCCCTGAGGCGGTTATATCTTGTTTAGCAATCACCGTTGCATTACCCCCAGCAGAAAGCGCCTCGGTGTTTAATACGGTCTCCACGCCGTCAACC
>NZ_JBHIMS010000118.1:0-48265 GCF_042194285.1 Bartonella sp. MM97QHHN
GGACGAAAATGGTGTGATTTCGTAAGCTATGACCCACGTTTTACGGGGGAATTCTTTCACTTGCGCATGAAAGTCAAGCGTATTCTCCGTGATGATCAACAAATTGAACAGATCAATCAAGCTGTTGAAACCTTTTTAGCAGAGATAGAACAAGAGATACAACAACTCTCAACAAAAGCTGCTTAACCTTATGGGGGTGTTTTGTTCCCCGCATATCTACGAGCACCCCCACCCTTCTTAACACTTTCAAGTAATGCGTGATTCACGCCACACGTGAATTGCATCTCAATGTAAGGAGAAAAGATATGGCGCCTCGTAAAGCTATTATAACGCAAGCAGACATTGCACGAGCTTTAAGAGAAGCAAAAAAGCAAAAATGCGAACTCATAGAAATCAAACCTACCGGTGAACTGCTTATCTACCTTAAAGCAGATATTCCAATACCAAACTCAACAGCACATCCTGATAAAATATGGAATTTATCTCGTGATGATTATGAATTTGATATCGTCTTATAGGTGATCACCATGCCAAAACCACGCCCCCCTCATCTCGTTAAACAAATTACTCAACATGGCAAAATTGTATGGTATGTACGTATTGGTCACGGCAAACGCATTAGAATACGCGGTACCTATGGAACGCAAGAGTTTGTTGATAACTACAAAAGCGCACTTGCCGAGTTACAAGGGCTTATACTTCCTAAATCCAAAACCGGTAAACTTGTTGAAGGTTCATTTGCATGGCTGCTTAAACAATACTTTAACAGCTCTAATTGGCATAGCTACTCTAATACTACAAAGAAACAAAAAGAATACATTCTTATGAAGATATGCGACTCCATAGGAAATATTCCATACCAAGCAATTGAAAAGAAACATATCATAGCCGGTGTTGAACGGCGCAAAGAAACACCAGCAATGGCTAGAAACTTTCTGAAAGCCCTTAATGGACTTTTTAATTGGGCAATTGATCAAGGTCTTTTGGAAAATAATCCAGCTTTAGGCGTCAAAAAACCTCCTCTTAAAAATAAAAGCGGCTTTCCTGTTTGGACAGAAGAAGATGTTGAGAAATATTATCAAAGATGGTCCCATGGTACCCATGAACGTGTCTGGATTGATGTCCTTTTGTATACGGGCTTACGTCGTGGTGATGCGGTTCGCATTGGCTGGAAAGATGTCAAAGACAATATTATTCATCTCAAAACAGAGAAAAGTAAATTCCAAACAGATGTCTTTCTACCTATTTTACCGGAATTAGCCAAAACGCTTGAAGCTGGTCCTATTGGAGTAGAAACATTCATCTGTAGTAAAACTAATCAAAAACTCTCCAAAGAAAGCTTTGGCGATACATTTAGAGACGCTTGTAATGCGGCTGGAATTAAAAAATCGGCGCATGGATTAAGGAAATTAGCCGCAACACGCGCAGCTAACTCTGGTGCAACAGTATCACAACTCAAAGCAATTTTTGGCTGGACAAATGATGCTATGGCATCTCTTTACACAAAGAGCGCAGATCGCAAAAGGTTAGCTATAGAGGCGATAAAAAAGCTTCAAAAAGATGAGGGATAGAGGCAAAAAAACTCAATAGAATCAAGATTCACCTATTCCCCCATATTAGACATAACTATTTTATTTTACTTGCTTTTTATATACCCTTTACGAACAGCGTCGCAAAATAGGCTTGGATACCTTGAGAGATATTTCTATAAGACAATGCTATCCAATTCTCTCATGATTATAATCCTCAATCTGATAAAGTTGAAACAAACAATAGGATTGCGAATATGATTTGGGGAGCTCATCTAAAAGATGAAAAATGATAAAAAATTCCGCTATAACAATTGAAGAAGCGAGCATTCGTTGAGCCGTAACTTCTTTATTTTAGAATTTTTATATCACACTTTACTGTTGAGTAATATATATTTATTAAAATACATGACCACGGTCTAGAGCATCAAGCTTTGGCGAGAAAAACATTTCAGTATCTGCTTGTAAGACATTTTGACAATTTTTAGATTCCTTAACAAATTGTCCTGAAAGAAAACACTTCGTTCCCCATTCTTCTCTTAATTTTGCATCTTTTTTTCAATCTTCTACGCTATAGTTTTTTTTCACACCCCAAGACGAATAATAGAGCCATGCATAATAAAATAATTTTTTTTCATTTTATCCCTCTTTAAATACCTTATCTGTTAATATTATCCCCCCAAATGAGGGTTGAATTTTCACACTGTATGAGAATACAACCTCACTATCCACTTGCTTGCTTTCAAAGTGAACACTCTGAGTAAAGTAACGCAAGAAGAGCTCACAATAGCCATCGTATGAGTTTGTCATAAAATACAATAAGAAGGGAAAGAGCCCAAACTGAATACAAATGATGAAATCAGAAGGCGCATTAATGCTTTTGTTCAACTGATTTCAAATAGTTACATTGCAATAGGCATCGCCCCTAGCCCTATAGAAAGCCTATGAGCATTATAAGACTTAAGTCTCACGATCATTAAACCACAAAGCCATAACAAAAAAGTATGAGCTCTTTTTACCTATTTATATGTTGATTATTGTTCCCCATCGAAGGCCTAAATAGAAACGTTTTGTGATATATAGAAAACAATCAGCAATGCAAATCATTTTTACGAAGATTTCTTCGTGTAGAGTCTATTTGAAATCCATCCATCATTTGGAAGTCTGAATTTAAAAGCAGATAATTATGAAAGCTTTTCAAGGAAGGCAACAGATTGATCACTTTTAAAGAAGTAAAAAACGTGATCCAATCCTGAAGACAAAATTCTGATGAAAAAACTTTTGCTATGAATTCTTTTAAGGCATTGTGAAAGATTCTATCCATTATATTAAACGTTACACCATTTTTGGGGCTGTTCATTTTTTACTTTTATCAACACCGCTCTAGAAATCCGTTTCTTGAGCGTTTTTTATCGCCTCACTTTCTCCTTCAAACACAAATACTCAAAAATGCTTTGCCACCAACAATAACATTTTCCCGCTTTTATAAAACACATAAGTAAAAATAGAGAAGCGATTTTGAAAGCAACCCTCCCTTGAAAAGGGAAGTACCATCCATTTACTTCATAAACGAAAATAATCTCACCGTTTATTCAAATTTGCTCTACGATTTGGTACAATTTTATTGATAAAGTTTTCTCTATAAAAATTTAAGTAAATATGTTCATTAAAACCAATCATGGACTAGCAAAGGGATTATAGGATCCATTATCTCGCCGCCATTTTAAAGGTTCAGTGAAATCACTCGACCAAAGACCAATCTTGTTGCCACGTGCTTTTTCTTCCGCATGATGATACTGGGCTGGAATAGGATTTTTCCCCTCTTTTGAGAGTACCAACATACCTTCTGTAAGACCTGCCTCAGCTAAATCAACCCCTTGAACAAAACATTGCGCATAATAAACACCATTGTGCATCAAAGCCTGTTTACAGGATAAATCCTGTCCAAGTGTTTTGGTGACAAGCCAAGCCGTTGTAACCGCACCACAGGGCCATTCTTGATCATTTAATCTTGCTTTTTGACGGGGTGCACATGTATCCACACCATAAAGATGAATATCACGGGAGATATGTGAGCGCCAAGATTGTGCAGCAGGCGTCAGTAATTTAAATGTAACCCCACTTGTAACAGAAGACTTACCATGAAAAACAACAACATTATTTGCAACATCATTTAATGAAACACTCTTCTGCAAATCGAGAGCTGGTTCATTTTTTTCTAATTGCTGTTTGGTGATAGATCTACCCAACTTTTTTTCTTCTCGATAGAGATCGACAATATCTTGGATATCTTGCGTCTCAAATGTTTTAAGAATGCTGAAATCCATTTTATCTTTATATTGGCTTAATCCCCACACTGTCGCCCCCATAATGTAAATAATAACAATCAATTTAAATAGCATCTCTTAACACGCTCGCTCAAAAAATTCGTTTTTTTCCTATCATGTCAGATTATTGATCAGCAATCCCCTTGTTTTTAAAGAAAAAATCCAAATATAAGTGTTGCAGATTAACTACATTTTGTAAAGAATGATATTCTTTCTTTCATTATTTTAATACTGTTATTTTTACCAATATACACAACTTAAAATTGCCATTTTCATGTAACACAATCTCAATTTGAAAAGACTTCTGTCTCTTTACGAAGAAGAGCTTGAGAGTGAACAGATCCACGATCAAGGCTTTTAAAGCAAACAAACGAGAAGAATTAAACTGTCATCAAATGACAGCACTCTTTAGTTTGTTAGAGGCAATGGAATGTCGACATATGAACAAATATTATTTGTTAAAGAGAGGTAAAATGACAGATAATAGATTCCAAAACATCATTTTTATCGTGACCATGCTGCTTTTTACGGCAGTTTTTGTATCTGATCTTTCTTATGCTGCTTCTACTACTGGTGGAGGTGGTCTGGGAAATCTTGATGGTGTTTTAGGCAACATTGTCACAATGATGACGGGTCCAACGGCAAGGCTCATTGCAATTATATGTGTTGCTGCTGTGGGGATTGGCTGGATGTACGGCTTTATTGATTTACGCAAAGCAGCTTACTGTGTTCTGGGGATTGCTATTGTTTTTGGTGCCCCTGCTCTCGTCACTAAATTAGCGGGCACAACATAAATGAACGAAGATACTCTTTTCCTTGCCTGTACGCGCCCGGCCATGTTTGCTGGTGTTACAATGGAAGCGATGGCGCTTAATGTCATGGCAACATCCATTCTTTTCATTTTAACCAGTGATTTTACCATGTTTGGTCTTGGGATTGGGATGCACTTTATTTTGCGAGAAGTGACAAAGTACGATCACAACCAATTTCGCGTATTATTTGCATGGCTCAATACCCGAGGAAAACAAAAAAACCTCAACAGATGGGGAGGAGGTTCAACCTCCCCTTTACGCCTTATCCGCACTTATAAGGAACTAAGCTGAAGGAACGAAACTGGTGAAACAGATGTCAATAATGAAACGGGAAACTTTGCCTGAAGAATATATTCCCTATATACGCTACATCAACCAACATGTCGTTGCTTTAAATTCACGCTGTTTAATGGTTGTGATGGCTGTTGAGGGTATAAATTTTGACACTGCGGATATTGATCAATTAAATTCTTTACACAACCAATTAAACACCCTTTTTAAAAATATCGCAGACGAACGGCTTGCTTTATATTCTCACATCATCCGCCGCCGTGAAACGATATACCCAGAAGGTCATTTTCTTTCATCTTTTGCAACAACATTAGATGAAAAATATAAAAAGAAAATGGTTTCGCAAGAACTGTATAGAAATGATCTATTTATTTCACTGCTTTGGAATCCGGCCGCGGATAAAACAGAAAAGCTGGTTTCATTTTTTCAGCGCTTGAGCAAAGCCAAGAAAACACAATCTGAGCCCGATGAGGAAGCTATTCGTAAACTCGAAGAGTTAAGTCAAGATCTTATGCAAGGTTTGGAAGAGTATGAAGTCCGTCTACTATCAATCTATGAACATGAAGGACTTTTATTTGCCGAACAAAGTGAATTTCTCCACCAGCTAGTGGGGGGAAGACGTGAGCGTATTCCTCTCACATTTGGAACTATTGCTTCAACAATTTACTCGGATCGTGTTATTTTTGGGAAAGAAATTATCGAAATTCGCCATGAAAGCAATGAACGCTTTGTGGGCATGTTTGGATGGAAAGAGTATCCTTCTAAAACACGCCCAGGTATGACTGATGGTCTGCTTACGGTGCCATTTGAATTCATCTTAACACAATCCTTTGTTTTTAAAAGTAAGGCAGCCGCCAGTGCGATTATGAGCCGCAAACAAAATCAAATGATCAATGCAGCTGACCGTGCTAGCTCACAAATCGATGCACTGGATGAAGCGCTAGATGATTTAGAATCAAACCGTTTTGTTTTGGGAGAACACCACATTTCTTTAGCTGTTTTTGCTGATCATCCTAAAATATTGTCTGAAAACTTATCAAAAGCACGTTCCCATTTAACCAATGGAGGAGCCGTGATTGCCAGAGAAGATTTAGGATTGGAAGCAGCATGGTGGGCACAACTTCCTGGAAACTTTAGCTATCGTGCGCGTTCAGGCGCCATTACCAGCAGAAATTTTGCCGCTTTATCGCCCTTCCATTCTTTCCCTGTTGGCAAACTGAACGATAATGTTTGGGGAGCTGCTGTCGCATTGCTAAAAACACAGGCTGGTTCACCTTACTATTTTAATTTTCATTATGGCGATCTTGGAAACACATTTGTTTGTGGTCCATCAGGATCTGGTAAAACAGTGATTGTTAATTTTCTTCTTGCACAATTACAAAAACACAATCCAACAATGGTTTTTTTTGATAAAGATCAAGGAGCAGAGATTTTTGTACGGGCTGGAGGAGGGAAATACAAACCTTTAAAAAATGGGCAACCCACGGGTATTGCTCCCTTAAAGGGCATGGAATACACCGAAAAAAATAAAATATTTCTTCGTAATTGGATCTTAAAGCTGGTAACCGCTGAAGGGCAAATCGTAACGGAAGAAGAGCGACAAGATATCGCCAAAGCCATCGATTCCTTAGAAAACTTACCCCCAACCCAGCGCTCTCTTGGTGCCCTTCAACTGTTTTTTGACAACACATCCAAAGAAGGGATTGCCATACGGCTGCAACGCTGGATTAGAGGCAATGATTTAGGATGGGTTTTTGATAATGACCAAGATGATCTCAATTTAAATGCGCAGTTCATTGGCTATGACATGACCGATTTCTTAGATAATGAAGAAATTCGACGCCCCTTAATGATGTATCTCTTTCACCGCATTCTTGATTTGATTGATGGGCGGCGCATCATTATCGTCGTTGATGAATTCTGGAAAGCTTTAGAAGATGATTCATTTAAAGCTTTTGCGCAAGATCGGCTAAAAACAATTCGTAAACAAAATGGCATGATGCTCTTTGCAACACAAAGTCCTAAAGATGCTTTGAACTCAACAATCGCGCACACAATCATTGAGCAATGCCCCACCCAAATATTTTTTCCAAATCAAAAAGCAAATTACAATGATTATGTCGAAGCTTTCAAACTTACTGAGCGTGAATTTGAACTGATACAGTCAGAGTTAAGCAGAGAATCCCGTCGTTTTCTCATCAAACAAGGACAAAGTTCCGTCGTTGCAGAACTTAACTTACGTGGAATGAATGATGAGATCGCCGTTTTAAGCGGCACAACAAAAAACATTGAACTCATGAATGAAATTATCAACGAATATGGAGCTGCCCCTGACAAATGGCTGCCCATATTTTATCAAAGGAGAAAAAATCAATGAAAAAATATGGCTTAGTTACACTGTTATCTTTTTCTTTTATTTCTCATGCAATAGCGCAAACAACACCCGATGTAGATGAATATTATAAACAAGCACTCGAGAACACACAAAAATTAAATACTGCAAAATCTGAAACAGCTGAAAGCATTTATAAAAGTGCAACTGATACTGCAAAAAAAATTAAAGACATAAGTCAAGAACTTGAAAATATTAAATCAAAACCAGAAACAAAACCAGAAGAATTGCAAGCCCTTCGACAAGAGATTCAAGTAAAACTTTCTCTTCTTCAAGCAGGTCTTCAAGTAAGTTCTTTAAAACTTCAGTCTCTTGATATGATTCAAGCAAGAGATACGAAAACAAAAGATGAGCTACGTGAAGAAAAGGAACAACAAAAGCATAAATATCTTGAGGCACAATTAAAAGAAAAAGAAAAGAAATTAAAAGAAAAACTTGAAAGTACGAGTACAAATGTCAGACTTTAGTTTTTCTCCCTTTGAAAGCGTTTCTGGGTATATTTTAAAACCCCTCGATAATGTGATGGACACAACGGTGAGTGGGCTGTCTTCTGCTATTTCAGCGCCCTTAAATCTCGCCGCAATCATTTTTATCTTTCTTTATGGCTATAATGTTATGACAGGTCGCGTTGCCCTTTCCATGCATAGTCTTCTCAATAATGTTGTTAAAATCGTTGTTGTTACAACAATGGCAACGAATGCGGATACATTTAATACTTATGTCAAGGATATTTTCTTCAATGATTTATCCAATGCTATTGGGAATGCGCTTAACAGTAATCCTGCAAGCTCCAATGTTTTTGATTATATTTTGTTAAAGGCAAGTTCGCGTTATCAAGAAGTCTTATACAATGCTTGGTTTTTTGAAAAGATCATTGTAGGTCTTCTTGGTTCTATCATGCTTCTCGCGGTTATTCTTTTTTGTATAGGTGGTTTTATTGTGCAAATGTTTGCACAAGTTGCACTCGTCATGATTATAGGTCTTGGTCCTCTATTTATTAGTTTGTATTTGTTCAATGCAACGCGAAAATACTCCGATGCATGGATTACAACTTTGATCAATTTTACCATTTTACAAGTTCTCGTAATCATGCTTGGAACCATTATATGTCAAGTTATCCTACAGGTTCTCAAAGTTTCATATGAATCAATTTACGTTCTTTTTCCCCCTGTCATCGTCATTTCGATCATAGGAGTTATTATCTTCCGTGCGCTTCCTGGTATTGCAACAGCGCTGGCCTCTGGCGGACCATACTTTAACGCTGGTGTCTCTTCAGGAGGACAGATTTTTACAATGCTTTCCAATGGTGCAAGAGCGAGTGGCAATGCAGTAAAAAGTGCCACTTCACAAATCTCAGGAGCTGCCGGTAACGCTGTTAGAAGTGCGGCAGGGGCAGCAGCAAAAGCAGGTAAATCTGGAGGCGGTCGTGGTCGATTTTAAGATAAATCACCTCTTTAAAAGAATAAGCATTTTTGTTTTTGCCTTGTGTGCGCCCTTTGGCGCACACGCCATGATCCTGTTCCAAATAAGATCTAACATCTTGGGTCTAACAACAAAACCAATCAAAATCTTGCATCACATAAACTTGTAAAAATGTTCAGAACAAAGGCTCTCATGCATTGTATTCCAAGATATTTGTGAGTTCAAAAAATGAAACGAAAAATAACTTTTGTTATGGTCCTAACAATCGCTCTTACTGGTTGTGCCTCTTTGAGTGTCCCTAAAAAACCACCACGCTGTAATGGCAAACATACACGTGCTTTAAATAAAGATAAGTGGAATTGGGACAATAAAAACATTGTCTACCCAGAAAAGAGCGTAAAGCCTGTTACCACTCCCATCATTCTCAATACTTTGGAAAGTGAAAAAATAACAGCCAATTCAGCTTTATTAAAGCCGGTTATTCATGAAGCACGATCTGATAAAACTGTGGAGGTTATGCGTGAAAAGTGATGCCCTTGAAGAATATATAAAAGAAGCGCGCTCATTTGACATTGATCGCATGCATAGCATGCGCGTGCGGATGAAAATCTCCATGGCTTTAACAGTGCTTTTTGGATTGATGACAATTGCGCTGGCTTTAGCTGTCGCAGCTTTGACGCCTTTGAAAACGGTAGAACCTTTTGTTATCCGCGTTGATAACTCAACAGGCATTATTGATACTGTAAGCGCCCTAAAAGAATCCCCTAACGACTATGATGAAGCGATAACGCGTTATTTTGCCAGCCAATACGTTCGCGCTCGTGAAGGTTTTCAAGCATCAGAAGCAGAAAACAATTTTCGCTTAATCTCTCTTTTATCTTCTCCAAAAGAACAAAACCGTTTTGCAAAATGGTACGCGGGCAATAATCCAGAAAGTCCGCAAAATATTTATCATAACATGATTGCTACGGTCACAATCAAATCAATTTCTTTTATAAGCAAAGATCTTATCCAAGTTCGTTACTATAAAACGATCAGAGACTTGAATGAAAAAGAAAATATTTCCCATTGGATTTCAATCTTAAATTTTTCCTACGTGAACGCACACATTTCAACGTCTGATCGTCTTATCAACCCTCTTGGTTTTCAAGTATCGGAATATAGATCTGATCCAGAGGTGATAAAATGATCAGACTTTTACAAACAATCTCTTTAATTTTTACGATCACTGTCAGCTTTCACACAGTTCTCTCACTTGCAGAAACAGCGCCTGTCAGTGCACGTAAAGATAACCGCATCAGATTTGTCAATTATGACCCCTACAACGTCGTACAAATCATTGGCTCCATTCGCTCTTCGGTTCAACTAGAATTTGCCGTTGATGAAGAAGTAACCTATGTAGGAATTGGAAATTCGGTTGCTTGGCAAGTTGCACCGGCTGGACACTTTGTTTTTCTCAAACCACGTGAAGTTCAGCCTGTGACAAATTTACAAATTGTCACAAGCCGCCAAGATGGAACACAACGCTCTTATCAATTCGAGCTACAAGTCCGTGAAGGCGATGTTTCAGCCGGCAATGAGACGTATTTCTTGGTAAAGTTTCGTTATCCAGAAGATGAAGCCTTACGTAAGAAATTAGCCGAAGCAGAAAAAGAAAAACAACGTGAAGAAAACTTTGTCAATGATATTTTAAATATCCATGAAGATTTTGGACCACGCAATTGGGCTTATGAAGCTCAAGGCTCATCCCTTATTGAACCTGCTTCTGTCTATGATAATGGGAAAACAACAACCTTTACCTTTTTAGGCAACATTGAAATCCCTGCCATTTACATTGTATCGCCTGATGGGCAAGAAGCGCTTATTCCCAAATCGATTAAAGGCAACAAGGTTATTGTTCATGCAACAGCTGCACAATTCACGCTACGACGTGGGAATGAAGTATTGTGCATCTTTAACAAAAGGTTCGTACCAAAAGGAATTAATCCTGAAACAGGTACGACATCACCATCTGTACAACGTAAAGTGAACCTAGGAAGCAGCCATGAATAACACCGTGGATGAAAAAAGCATTAATGATCGCGATACAATAAAAAATGCTCAAGGGAAAAGTCAACAAAACAATGTGGGGAAAGCTATTGCTCTTATTATTCTTTTCAGTGTCTGTCTTTATTTAGCCTATTCAACACTTGTTACAGACAAAAAGCAACCAATTGAATCTTCAAAAGAAGGAAAAGTTATAAAACAAACAGAGCTTTTTCATCCTGCAAAGCCTACCCCTCCCCCCTTTGAACAGCCTCAACGAAATAACGCTCTATTACCAAAAGTCGAGCTACCAACACCAAACATCAATCAATTAAATTCTGATGACTCACTGCTGGAGGCAGCACAACGTGCTCCTGTATTAGCTTATGCAAGTACACAACAAGGCAAAATAGATTCACAAACAAATAATGGTGCTTTGCCTCACCAACTTGAAAGCAAACCTGATGAAACGACACAACGTTTTAATCATCTTCTCAAACCCACAGTGCTTGAAGGTATTCGTGCTTCAACCCTTGGCAATCGAAACTACATCATCGCGATGGGAACTTCTATTCCTTGTATTTTAGAAACAGCCATCAACAGTGATCAACAAGGTTTTGCCAGTTGTATCATCTCCAGAGATATCTTATCAGACAATGGTCGTGTTGTGCTTCTTGATAAAGGCACCCAAATTGTTGGTGAATATCGCGCCGGATTGAAAAAAGGCCAAACACGTCTCTTTGTACTATGGAATAGAGCAAAAACCCCCAATGGTATCATTATATCTTTAGCTTCACCGGCAACGGATGCTTTAGGGCGTTCTGGTATGGATGGAGATATTGATAACCATTGGCTCGAGAGGATTGGGTCTGCGCTTCTTGTCTCACTAATAAAAGATGCAACACACTATGCCAATAAACGTTTATCAAAAAAACAGGAAAAAGAAGAAACTGAAACAATCTCTTCAGGACAAAACATCGCAAACATTCTCGTAGAAAATTACGCCAATATTCCTCCAACATTATCCAAAAACCAAGGGGAAATGGTGAATATCTTTGTTGCCCGCGATTTAGATTTTTCCAGCGTTTATAAATTGAAAGTCATCGAAAACAAAAAACAGATTATCAATCGAGCTGTTTCAAGAAACTTTTACAAAAATTCGGCGGTAACTTTAGAATGAACTCAAACTTACATACCATGAGCGATGAAACCGTTGCGATTGTTCTCACAAAACTTGAACCCATCAGTGCTTTTTTGAAAGATGATAGACTCTTTGAAATTGTTATCAATCGTCCCTATCAAGTCATGACTGAAGGATTTGATGGATGGAAAACAATAGAAGCACCGGGGCTCTCTTTTAATGAGCTTATGGGGATTGCGAAAGTTGTCGCCTCCTATTCCAAGCAAAACATATCGGACAAAAACCCAATATTATCTGCAACGCTACCAGGCAATGAGCGCATTCAAATTGTCATTCCGCCGGCTGTCGAAAAAGACACGATTAGTATGACAATTCGTAAACCATCATCGCAGAGTTTTTCTCTCGAAGAACTCGCCAAGAAAGGCCTCTTCTCGCTCTGTGAACAGGTCTCTTTCACACCTTTGAATGACTATCATTCTCGTTTTAATGAACTCAAAATCATCGAGCATAAATTAGCCAATGCCTACTGTAATAAAGACTTTGTCTCTTTTTTAAATCAAGCTGTAGAATGCCAGAAAAATATTTTAATTGCGGGAAAAACCGGTTCGGGTAAAACAACATTATCAAAAGCATTAATCGCCAAAATCCCTCAAGAAGAGCGTATTATCACCATTGAAGACACGCAAGAATTGGTGATACCACACCCTAACCATGTCTCAATGTTCTATTCAAAAGATGGACAAGGCTTAGCCTCCGTTGGGCCCAAAGAGTTACTTGAATCATCTTTACGGATGCGTCCTGATCGTATTCTTTTGCAAGAACTTCGAGATGGTACAGCCTTTTATTATATCCGCAATGTCAATTCAGGCCATCCAGGTTCCATTACGACGGTTCACGCATCAACAGCACTTGCAGCCTTTGAGCAGATGACCCTTTTGGTCAAAGAAAGTGAAGGCGGTGGTGATTTAGAGCGTGATGATATTCGAGGCCTGTTGATTTCAATGATTGATATCATCATCCAATGCAAACGGATTGAAGGAAAATTTAAGGTCACAGAAATTTATTACGATCCCTTCAAACAACGAAACATCTTTGGAGGTGACTAAAAGAAGATCACACCGGCTGCCAAAGGCTCTTTTAAAGCAACAATTGCAAATAAGAGAAAAAATACATGAAAACCAACGAAACAGAAATAGAGAAAATCTTTTATCGATGACAGAAGAAGAATTAAAAAAACGCCGTGAAGCCGTTGAAGCAGCCATCAGCACCCATGCGATAGAGGGAATAGCGCTTCATCCTACAACACTCAAAATTTTAGAAGAATACGCAAAGGGAAATATTTCACTCGAGGAATTTAACACTCTTATGGACAACGTAAAATTATAAGGAAGCTACGATGCCAAAAGCAAAAGCAAAGACAAAAAATATACAGATAGTTTCTCCCCATCATTATGTTTACCCAAACACCACAACACTCAAAAATAAATATGGAATAAAAGACTTAAAATCCTTTCTGGAGAAATGCTCACATGATACAGCAGAAGCAATGGTTAATTTGCGTGAAGCCCCCTTACCAGAAAAGTTTGATAGCTCCTATCTATGCTCTATTCATCACCACTTATTTAAAAATACCTTTGAATGGGCTGGATATATGCGCCATCTCCCCTTTACATTTGAAGATGGCACCATAGCCGCTATGCCCGAAATGAAAAGAACAGGATGGGAAAATCCTTTTGCACTCGGCGATGAAATCCAAGACGGTTTACAAAAATTAGATCAAACGCTTGCCGAAAAAGATAATTTGCAAGGCTTAACGCGTGAGAAATTTAACGCTGAAGCAATAAGCTTATTTAACGCCCTTAACCAACTTCATCCTTTTAGAGAAGGCAATGGACGTACACAACGGGTCTTTTTTGAAAAGCTTGCTCAAGCAGCAGGGCATCAGCTTGACTTTTCACTTGTTACAAAAGAACGCATGATGCTCGCCAGTGTTGCTGTAGCAGAAAATGGTGATCTAGAACCAATGCAACATCTGTTTGAAGATATCTCTAATCCCAATAAAATACTTCTTTTAAAGGAATTCATGAGCAACATGAAAGAACTTGGGCGCAATGTTAATGATCGTCCTGTTATGGTTGCAAAAGAAGGTGAAACTTACACGGGCACCTATAGGGGTGCTGGTTATGATAGCTTTGCTTTCAATGTGAAAGGCGCTTACATCATCGGCAATAAAGAACAACTCACACCAGAACAACTCAAAACATTAAAACCCGGTGATAGATTTACTTTTACCGTTCCCAAAACAAAAGCGCTTGAAAGCATTCTCATTCCAGAAGAAAGATTAGCCCCTTTGACAGAAAATGAAACGGCCCAAATGGTTGCAGAAGATTCTTGTGTCCACGCAAGCCTAAAACAGGTCCAGCAATTGTCAAAAATTGTTTATGGTAGTACAAAAACATTAGACAAACAGATGGAAGAAATCATCAAAAATCCAAACTTAGGCCAACCGCTCGCCAACCAGATTGAAAGAGCACCGCACTCTATTTCTCATCTTGCCGGTTTCAGTTTATGTGGACTACAAAATCAGGCACGTGCAAACGCTAAAAATCATCTTGAGATGCTCTGTACTGCCGTTGTAAATTTTGCCCATGCAGTGAGACATGCTGAAAAGGAAATTACGCAAGAACATGCAACAGAACAAAGTCGCCTTGCAAAAATGGTAGAAATGCCAAGTCAAAGCTTGCAAAACCTCTTCGCCTTGCCAAAAGAATTACAACAAGAAGCTTTAGCAAAAAATCCTTTATGTCAAAAAGAGCTCAGCAACTTTGTAAAAAAGATCAACACCCGTCTCTCACCAAATGAACATAAAGCAGTTCAAAATAATGATTATGAAACATTGGCTCAAAGCATTGGTGTATCAGAAAATAAAGCCAAACAAATTACACAAATTATTAAGCAAACCAAAGAAGTACACCAGCAAGCACAAGTATGCACAATGCACCGTTCCAAAGCATTCGCTATGGCCTGCTAAGAATAGACAAAACCTCCCTCCTTAATGAGAAAGGCTCATAAGCGAAAACTGTTTGGCGTTATCTGCACCTTTGCAAAAAGAGATGAGAGTTCATATCACACACCTAGAAAAGAGCATTTCGCAACATATTCTGACAGAATTGAAAGTAAAATACAATGAAATATACCAAAACACAAATGGTACTCATTTTAACACCGATCGCTTTAGGTGCTTTAACGATATTCCTTGTCCCTCATTTTTTATTGTTTATAACAAATGGACTAAAAAGCGATCAAATTTATTGGACTCTTCGTTCTGAGCCTTTATTAGTCTTAGCACTAACGGCTGCTGTTTCATTGTTGTATAGTCTCTCGCAAAAACTACACCTGCGTAAAATGATCACTTTTGTCTCCGTTGTCTTTTTTGGAACAACCGCTCTTTACTATATTGGTGGTGAAATAAAACGTTTAAGTCCCTATGTTGGCCAACAAGGAATAACATGGGGCTATGCTCTTCAATTCATGGACCCCATGGTTGTTTTTGGCATCATCATTGGTGTTTTTTTTTCCATCATTCAATTCGTAACAACCCTTCCCCCTAAAAGTAAGGTCAAGCGTGCAAAAAAAGGTATTTTTGGTGAGGCCGCTTGGATGAATTTAAGAGAAGCAGCAAAAATCTTTCCTGCCAATGGGCAAATTGTTGTGGGTGAAAGATACCGTGTCGATCAAGATAATGTGTGCAACATTCCCTTTGCACCTGGCAATAAAACAACATGGGGAAAGGGTGGAACAGCCCCTTTGCTAACCTTTAATCTTGATTTTGGTTCAACTCATATGATCTTTTTTGCTGGTTCTGGTGGCTATAAAACAACAAGTACAGTAGTTCCCACGTGTTTAACCTATCCAGGGTCTATTATTTGTCTTGATCCTTCAACAGAAGTTGCCCCAATGGTCAAATTTGCGCGTCAAAAAATGGGAAATAGAAATGTCATTGTTCTCGATCCCAACTCATTGTTAACAAAAAACTTTAATGTCATCGATTGGCTTTTAGATGACAGCGTACCACGCACACAACGCGAAGCAAATATTGTAAGCTTTTCAAAGTTGCTTCTTACAGATAAAAAATCAGATAATTCTTCAGCGGAATATTTCTCAACACAAGCCCATAATCTATTAACGGCTCTTCTTGCTCATGTTGTATTTTCTGATGAATATGAAGACAGCGAGCGCAATTTAAAAACATTGCGTGGTATTCTCTCTCAATCAGAAACAGCTGTTGTTAATCAATTACGCATGATTCAAGAAACAACACCTTCTCCTTTTATTCGTGAAATGGTTGGTATTTTTACAGAAATGGCAGAGCAAACCTTTTCAGGGGTTTATACCACCGCCTCAAAAGACACCCAATGGCTTTCTTTATCCAATTATGCAGATCTTGTCTGCGGAGATGATTTTTTTTCCTCAGATATTACCAATGGCAATACAGATGTTTTTCTCAATCTCCCCGCAAGCATTTTAAACAGTTATCCAGCTATTGGACGTGTGATTATTGGCGCCTTTCTCAATGCCATGGTTACAGCAGACGGTAACTATAAAAAACGTGTTTTATTTGTCTTAGATGAAGTTGATCTTTTAGGCTATATGAATATTTTAGAAGAAGCCCGCGACCGTGGACGTAAATACGGTACATCCTTGATGCTCTTCTATCAATCCTCTGGTCAGTTGGTCAACCACTTTGGAGAAGCAGGAGCACGTTCATGGTTTGAAAGTTGTTCCTTTGTCAGCTATGCTGCCATTAAAGATCTCCAAACTGCCAAAGACATTTCAGAACGCTGTGGTCAAATGACCGTTGAAGTAACCGGAACGAACAAATCAAGAGGCTTATCTTTAGGAAAGAGCTCTTACAACATCAATTACCAACAAAGAGCTCTCATTTTACCCCACGAAGTTATTCAAGAAATGCGTCAAGATGAACAAATTATTCTGATGCAAGGACAACCCCCTTTACGTTGTGGTCGAGCGATCTATTTTAGAAGAAAAGAAATGTTAGCCGCAGCTGCAAAAAGCCGTTTTGCCCCAAAAGCACAGAAAAACTAAAAAACACCCTCTAATGGAGGCCATGCATCAAAACAAAAACATCAAAGGATAAAAGCAGAGATTCTATCTCATAAAAGCCTATAAAGAAGGAATTCCCGCTTGATACAACAAGAAAAATATGGGGAAAAGTCTTTAAATGATGGTATTATGCCTGTGCTTACCAATGCCAATTTTCTTTATAAAGCACTCTCCTCATCTCCAAATAATAAATACCAATCATATCTATGCCTTGAGAATCCTATCAAGAAACTTTTGAAGGCACCGCTTTTATAGGGAAATTTTTCTACAAAAAAATTAAAAGACAATATGCATGAAAACAACCCAAATGAACCATTCTCTCTCAGTAAAAGAAAAAAGTGCCAAGATAAAGATTGATACACTCAAAAACACCTACGAATTTGAGGGATTTTTTCCTCACCCAAGTCTCAACATCTCAAAACAATATGCGTGGGGGATTTTCAAACAAAAAGTTTAACACACTCTCATGGACAATGTAACATTATAGGAATGTAACAATGCCAAAAGCAAAAGAAAAAACAAAAGGAATTCCCTCACCCCATAATTATATCTATCTTGGTACCCAAATTCTCAAAAATAGATATGGAGAAACAGATTTAAAACGCTTTCTGGAAAAATGCTCACATGATAGGCAAAAAGCCATGATCAATCTGCGTGCAGAACCCCTGCCAGAATATTTTAATTCAACTTATCTATGCCATATCCACCAACAATTGTTTAAAAATACCTTTGTATGGGCTGGACATCTGCGCCATATCCCCTTCGCATTTACAGACGATAGCATTGCCGCCATGCCAGAAATGAAAAGAATGGAATGGGGCAATAATTTTGCAACCGGTGAAGAAATCCCTGAACTCTTACAAAAATTAGATCAAACGCTTGCCGAAAAAGACAATTTGCAAGGCTTAACACGCGAAGAATTTGTCAAGGAAGCAACGAGTCTATTTTATTCTCTTCACAAAATCCACCCATTCATAGATGGCAATGAGCACACAGAACAAGTCTTTTTTGAAAATCTTGCCAAAGCTGCAGGACATCAGCTTGACTTTTCGCTTGTCACACAAAAACGTATGATGGCTGCCTGTAGCGAAGCAATGCAATATAGCAATACACAACTGTTGAAAGATCTTTTTGAGGATATCTCCAATCCCCCCAAAATACGTCTTTTAAAAGAATTTATGGACCATATAAACAATACGGGACGCAACGTGGGTGATCGTCTTGTTATAGCAACAAAGGCAGGAGAAACCTATATAGGAACTTATAAAGGTTGTTATTCAGAAGGTTTTATACTCGATGTGCAAGGAACTTACATCATTGGTAGCAAAGATGATCTCACACCAGAACGATTAAAAACACTAAAACCTGGTGATATCATTACCTTTACCGCCCCCAACAGCAAAGAGCTTGAAAACACGCTTATTCCAAAAGAAACATTAGCACCTCTCACAAAAAGTGAATGTGCCAAAACAGTTGCGCTAGATAGTTACGTTCTCAAAGCTCAAAAGCAAGTCCGAGCTTACACAAAAACTGTTTATGGTGACGCAAACGTATTAAACGAACAAATAGAAGAGATTATTAAAAATCCAGAATTAGGCAGACAGTTTGCTAATCAGATTAAACAGGCACCGCACTCTGTTTCTCCTCTTGCAGGTTTTAGTATATGCGGTCTACAAAATCCGGCACGTATACACGCTCGAAATTATCTTGATGTGCTCTCTCTTGCAATTGAGAATTATGTGTATACTGTAGAAGCTACCTATAATATAATCACTCGAGACCATAAAATTAAACAAGAACGCCTTGGAAAAGCGGTAGAGAATCCCAGTCAAAACTTGCAAAATATTTTTGCTTTATCACCGGAAAAACAAAGAGAAATCTTGTCTCAATCTCCTCAATTACACCAAGAGCTCCGTACTTTTATAAACAGTTTAGAACATCGTCTCTCATCAAACGAATGTAGTGCGATCACAAACAAAGATTATGAAACACTTGCACAAAGTATTGGTATATCAGAACAGAAAGCACGAGAAATTACCGACATTGTTCAAAAAGCAAGGAACGCTCATAGCCAATTCTACACACGCACACAAAATCGTTCAAATACACTTTCTATGGCCAACTAAAAAATATGAAACTTTGTTTTTTTGATTTAAACACCTATGTGGAAGAGATATTTTAATATTCTTATCATACATGCAAAAAACAGACTACTTAAGCGCCCTACCACCAATTTTGCACATAGCATATAGACCATATCCAAAGCAATTGGACAGGATAATTGTTAATTCCTTTTAAACGTCATGATTACTACTGACGAAAGCTACAAAAGCCTATTTTATTTGTCTTAGATGGAGTCGATTTTCGTGGTTATATGAATATTTTAAAAAGAGCACTCATTTTACCCCACGAAGTTATTCGAGAAATGCGTCAAGATGAACAAATTATTCTGATGCAAGGCTCCCCTTCGCAATGTGGTTGCGCCATCTATTTCAGAAGGAAAAAAATGTTAGCCGCAGCTACAAAAAACCACTTTACCCCACAAAAGAAAAACTATCCTCCATGATGCGATATTGACAAAAAATAACCGCCCGCATACAAGAAAAACAGGTTCAAAAAATCCGTGATTTTTCTTTTTATATTTTCTGTTTTATATTTTGTGCATCGTTTTATCAGCTTTATCAGCGCCCATGGTCTTTAAAAAGTCTTTATAAAAACGCCCATACACCCAACCAATAGCGACACTAATATCTCCACTTGGAAAAGGAACCCATTTCTACAAAGTTTTTCATCTATAATTTATATAATAAATTGATTTATAAATGATAATTTATATTTTTTTGTTAAATAAGAGACTAAATAGCGTAAGATTCTCTCATCTTAAATCTGTTCCATGTCGTGTTGCATCAATCAAAACTCTGTCGCCTGCATGTCACAAGCGAGAGCCTCATGTAGAGTGAAACTGTACAAGAAAGGCATACCTTTTTATGAACCGTCTCTAAGGACCAAGGTCTTGTCCGAAACATTAGGCACTCAAAGTATGTGAGGATACTGGCTTCTTTATGAAGCGTAAAAATGGGAAAGCTCAATAGATTTTATACACTTCATGGGAGGCTTTAACGTTGTACCATTTATGAGCACCGTCGCCAAATGGGTGTGTTAAAAGATGTCTCTTTAAAACAAGCCCGTGAATTAGCACCCCAATGGTATTCTGTTTTACGTCAAGGGCGTTCCTCCATTAAAGAACATAATCAACAAAAGATTTGCCTTTGAGACAAGAAGCTCTCAACCCCCCCACACGACAAACATCGATTTTCTCCCTCCCCCCCAAAAAACATCCAAGATATACACCAAAATGAATAAATCATTCTTATACAAGCTTTTCCCCCTTTACGATATCATAAAGTGTTCTATTTTAATGATAAAGCGCTGAAAAAGGCTTTTCTCCCCAACCAAAGAAAAGTTTTTATTCTCTTATGGGTCTTAAATCTTAAAGCAGCGCATACAATAAGAGCAACAACACAAAGTAAAAAACATTTTGTTGCAAAAATACACAAAAAAGATGTTCGTATGGCAAGATATTCATATGGAGCAATAAAAAAAATATAATGGAGAAAAATTTTTGATGACTGCTTTTGCCCATAGATTCACCAATCTGAGAGCTGTGTATGAAAAGTACCAGCACCATCCACTAACCAAGAGCGATTACACCCGCTATATCCACGCCCCTCATCAAAGCGCTCTTGCAAACAACTTTGTTAAAGGAAAAAACAACAATTTTAAGCAACATTTTTCTTTTTGACCTCTTCCTTACACCTCAAAAAATGAAGATTTTACCCAGAGTCAATTTATAGAAAATCCATTTTCTGACCACTCATGGGCTTCATATCAGCGCCCTAAATACCAGCATTTTACAGTACAAGATAATAAACAAAGGAAACATCAGAAAAGCTTTTCAAAAGCATCACAAAACGATTGATACAACATCCATACACTGAAGGGAAAAGCACTCCCTCTCATAACACCCAAAATCTCAAAAGAATACGCGAAGGGGAATTTTTCACATGCAGCGTTTAAGACGCTCATCAACCACCACCCTACCTACTTAGGAGAGATTACATGTTAGAGCAAAATTATCTATATAAAGGAACCAAAACACTCAAAAATAAATATGGCATCAAAGACCCTAAAAAACTGTATCAACGCAGTACCCATGACGTCACTAAAGCAGCCGTAAATTTTCGCCATGAACCACCCCCACAAAAATTTGATGCTTCCTATCTAAAACTAATCCACTGGAGCCTCTTCTACAAAACTTTTGAATGGGCTGGAAAAACCCGTGATACATCCTTTACATTTGAAGATGGCACCACTGCCCATATGCCGGCGATGCGTCCCAAAGCCTATGAAATTCCTTTTGCTATTGGACCGCAGATTCAAAAAGAACTAAAACAACTCGAAAAAACACTTAATGAAAAGAACAATTTAAAAGGTTTATTGCGCCAAGAATTTGCTGAAAGTGCCGCTGAAGTTTTTATGGCGCTCGAGCACGCACATCCTTTTAGAAAAGGCAATGGGCGCGTAAATCGAATGTTTATGGAAAAACTTGGACAAGCCGCAGGATATACCATTGACTTTTCTTTCATCACAAAAGAACGCATGGCAGTAGCTTGTATTGAAGCCATGCAATATGGCAATCCCCAACCGATGAAAGATCTTTTTGAAGATATCACCCATCCGCAAAAATCCCTTGTTTTAAAAGAGTTCATCTCCCAAATGAGAAACGCTGGACTGGATGAAATTAACGATCGTGTTGTTGTTGCAGCAAAGGAAGATGTAACCTATGAAGGCATCTTTAGAGGTTTTTCAGCAGAAGGTTTTGTCATGGAAATAGAAGGGGCTTTCGTCGTCGGACACAAAGATGATCTCACCCCAGAACTCGTCAAAACATTACAAAACGGTGCCCGCCTCTGCTTTCAAAAAACCAACGTTCAAAGCTTAAAAGAAACACTGATCCCAAAAGAAACATTAGCCCCTCTTACCCATGAAGAGTTATTTGAAAGGATTTCAAATGACGCTTATGTTGAAGGGAGCCGAAAAGAAATCGAAAATTTATCAAAGACTGTTTATGGTAAAACCCACGCCTTAAAGACAACATTAGATATCATAACGGCAGCTCCAAACTTAGGAAATCAGTTTGCCGATGAAACTTTACAAAACCCTCAATCAATTTCTAAATTTGCTGGGAGTAAAATACTTGGCATGAAAAGTTCAAATCGCAGACAAGCCGAACAGGCTGTTCCACAACTCAGCCAAGCCCTTAAAAATTATGGCGCAATAACACAACAAACAAAAGATGCAATTCTAGAGCAACACCAAAGAGAACAAAATCGCCTGAACCACACTGTCGAAAAACCTGGAAAAAATTTACAAAACCTTTTTGCCTTACCAGAAGAACAACAAAGGGAAGCTTTATTCCATTCTCGTTCACTGCGACAAGAACTCCATACCTTTTCACGACAACTACACAATCGTCTATCCTCAGAAGATCGTAAAGCCATACAAGAAAAAGATTATACCAGACTAGCTTGCCTCCTTGGGACATCGGAAAGCAAAGCAAAAGAAATTGCGAATACTGTAAAGAACACCCAAGAAGCACAATGCCAAGCTCGCAGCTTGAAAGTTAGTCGTTCCTCATCGCTGGCTCTTACCGGCTAAAAACGCGTGAACTTTTGCCTTCCAACAGAACTCTTTATACCAATCATTTTATCTCCATTACGCCCACCAATTGTTTTAAAATGTTACAAAAGATAGTCCTAAAAATGAATCCTGTAATCTACTATAACTTATTGATAATATTTCATAAAAAAAACTGTATAAAAGACATAAATGTCCATTACATATCAATATGAATAGCGCGAAGTCTTTGGAGACCATTCAGTTTGATATTCTTCTTTTGTCTTAAAAAATATCAAAAAGTGGGAAATGCGCCAAAGAGGTTTTCTAAAAATATTGAAAGGAAACAGCCATGAAAAAAAGTCACCCAAGCCCTTCTACCAATGTAGAGGAACTAAGACAACAAATTGACCAACAAAACCTAGAAGCTTCTAATGTAGAAGACCTCTACGCAAAGGTTAATAAACCACCTAAAGAACAGCGCACCTCACCTCAATATACACTTCAACAACCACCAGAAACGGTTTATGCTCCCAAAAAGCCACTTGACCAACAAAACCTAGGAGCTTCTAATGTAGAAGACCTCTACGCAAGGGTTAATAAGCCACCCAAAGAACAGCGCACCTCACCTCAATATACACTTCAACAACCACCAGAAACGGTTTATGCTCCCAAAAAGCCACTTGACCAACAAAACCTAGGAGCTTCTAATGTAGAAGACCTCTACGCAAGGGTTAATAAGCCACCCAAAGAACAGCGCACCTCACCTCAATATACACTTCAACAACCACCAGAAACGGTTTATGCTCCCAAAAAGCCACTTGACCAACAAAACCTAGGAGCTTCTAATGTAGAAGACCTCTACGCAAGGGTTAATAAGCCACCCAAAGAACAGCGCACCTCACCTCAATATACACTTCAACAACCATCAGAAACGGCCTATGCTCCCCAAAAGCCACTAGGAAATCCCTATGACAGACTTGGTGGGAGACCGAGTGATGGGCGACGCACCGACGGACTCGTAAACCCCTATTCAATAACGGATCTGGCGGCGCAAGGTTGGCAAACACCCTACGACACAGTTGGTGAAGGTGCACAGGGTGGACGACATCCCCAAGAACCAAAACATTTCTATGCAGAGCTTGAAGTTGGTGAAAATGGTAAGCACTCTCCCCAAAGGCCACTCGAATCCGTCTATGCAACGGTTGGCATGGGAGCTGAAGGCGGGCAAGAGTCTGAACAACTAGAAAATCCCATCTATCAAGGCGTTGGCGGAGGCAGAATCTCCCCTCCCAGAACCCCAAAAGATGTGGTTACAACAAAGCTTTTAAAAAACGTAGACTTTCAATATGGTGTAAGAGAAATCCAAGAGCGATGCAGAGTTGTTTATAAAAACGAACATGCTTTGAATGGACCACTTGCGAAGATCCTTGATGATCCTCAGGGTGCAGAAAAAGTCTTATTGGAGCTTGCAGAAAATCCTGAAAGCGCTGGTAAGCTTGCAGGTCACAAAATACTTGGTGTAAAATCTCCAAACCGCAGAGAAGCTGAAGATGAGTTTACCCACCTTTGCTCAGCTCTTGAGAGACATATACATAATACACAAAAGCTCCATAAACAGTTTACACGGGAGCAGGAAAGAGAAAGAAGTCAAAGACACGAAAGTCCAGAAAGAGACACAGAAGACAGACATTACCACCATCATCATCGTCACGCAAGAGGACAAGAACAAAATAGTCCAGAGCACAGCCCACAACAACAAAGACATGGAGAAAAAGGAATGGCTTTTGCCATGTAAGGGGAGCATAAACATAAAAACAGATAGTTTTTGTTTTTCATGTAATCTTTTTTTCAGTGAGTTTCTTGGTGCAAATCATTTTATCGTGATTGCACCAAGAGTTGTTTTAAAATATTACAAAAAATAGTTCTAAAAGTGGATCCTATAATTTATCATAACTTATTGATAAAATTTCATAAAAAAACTGTATAAAAGACATAAATGTTCATTACATATCAATATTGAATAGCGCAGAATCTTTGGAGGTCATTCGGTTGGATATCTTCCTTTATATCAAAGTTATCAAAACTAAAAGTGGGGAATGCACCAAAGAGGTTTTCTAAAAATATTGAAAGGAAATATGTATGAAAAAACATCATCCACATCCTTCTGCAAATCCAGAAGCCCTCTATGCAAAAATTAATAAACCAACCAGAGGAAACCAGCGCGGACCAACCCCAGAAGAGGAAGTTCTATACGCATCCGTTAGCAGTGTTTCTCCTTCAAGAGGGAGACATCCTGATCGGGGAAGAGAAAATCCTGAAACCGATTACACAGAGGTTGCTCCCCCAAAACGCGAAGCTGAGGTTACATACGCATCCGTTAGCAGTATTTCTCCTTCAAGAGGTAAACATCAAAGGACAGAAAATCCTGAAACTGACTATACAGAGGTTTCTCCACAACAAAAAGGAAGATCATCTTCACCTTCTCTCACAACTGATCAAAAGAGTGTAATGCTTTTAAAAAATCCACAGGTCCAAGCACGTGCAGAAGAGGTCATACATTGGAGTAAAATTGTTTATGGCAATGATACAATTTTCCAAAAACATTTGCAAAGCATACTTACAGATCCCAATAAAGGAAAAGAGCTTTCAGATCAACTTGCTGAAGATCCTGAGTCTATACATAAGCTTGCGGGCCGTACCGCACTTGGACTAAAAAGTCAAACACGCAAAGAAGCTGAAGAGGGTTTTAAATCGCTTGTTGACGCCATTGATGATTATACAAAGGCTGTAGAAAGAGCCACAGAGAGGCTATCGCAAACCCCTCTAGCGGAACAAAGACGCCGTCAAGAAAATTCTCAGCAAGTTGAGAGACACCATCATCATCATCGTCATCACGCAAGAGGACAAGAACAAAATAGTTCAGAGCACAGCCCTCAAAGACAAAGACAAAGACAAGGAGAAAAAGGATTTTCTTATGCCATGTAAAGGGGCATAAACATAAAAACAGATAGTTTTTGTTTTTCATGTAATCTTTTTTTCAGTGAGTTTCTTGGTGCAAATTGTTTCATCGCGATTGCGCCAAGAATTGTTTTATAATGTTACAAAAAATAGTCCTAAAAATGGCGCCTGTAATTCACGATAACTATTGATAACTTATTGATAATATTTCACAAAAAAACTGTATAAAAGACACAAATGTCTATTAAGCCGATTGCAAATAGCGCAGATCTTTGGAAGCTCATTCAGCTCGATATTTTTTTTGTCTCAAAGCGATCCAAGCATAAAAGGCAAGAATGCACCAAAGAGGTTTTCTAAAACAATTTTTGAAAGGAAACATGCATGAAAAAAAAACACCCTCATCCTTTTCCATCCTCTTCAATACAAGAACTTATAAAGCTCTATGAACAAGCGGCGGCAGAGGTCTCAGGCGCAGCCCCCCTTCCTAAAGAAACACCTTCAAAAAGCAAAAGACTGTCATCCATACCGGAAAAAGATGAGGAAAGACAATCTCTTTTAAGCGAAGAAACTGTACATGCATCAACAAATCCAACAGCTTCGTTAACAAGAGGCAGCTCTACCAAAAGGCAGCAAAAACCTGAAACGACACACTCAACAGTTACTTCACAAGTTACCCAAAGAACAACAAGAGTTCTCTCAGAGGAAGAAATCATTCTATTGCTTCCACACCATTCATTGGTTCGAACCTATCAAGAGGAAATCCAACGTTTATCCGCAAGTGCCTATGGTAACCCAAACATTTTGCAAGAAAAAATGCAGGAAATTCAAAGAAATCCCGCTGCAGGAGAAGAGCTCTCATGGCGCATGGCAGCATATCCTGAAAGTTTTGCTAAACTTTCCGGCACCAGCGCGTTGGGCTTCAAAAGTCGAGTACGTAGACACGCGGAAGAGAGTTATTCCGCTCTCAGTGTCACCGTTGATTGTTATACAGAAGCTGTAAAACAGGCAAGAGAGAGCCTCGTACAATCTCCAGAGCAAGAACTCAAAAACTATGAACGCTTCATGGGGAAGGAAGCCGTCGCTAAACTTCTGCAAAAACCAAATCATCGTGAAAAAGAAACTCTTTCAGAGACAGAAATTTCTACCCAAATTCAACAACATTCAAAAGTCAAAAGACACCTCGCCCAAATCCAATATTGGTGTAAAGTTGTTTTTGGGAACGAAAACATTTTGCAATCACAAACAGAAGAGCTTTTCCAAAACCCTGAAACAATAGAAGCACTCGCACAGCAACTTGTCGGAAATCCTCAATCTTTTCACAAGTACGCTGGTCATAACTTTTGTGGCTTTAAAAATAAAGCACGCAGACATGCTGAAGCGGGTCTTTCTCACCTCATTGACGCCGCTGACAATTATGCAACAGCTGTAACACAAGTAAGAGAGAGCCTTTCAAAAACTCAGCAGGCAAAACAAGAACACAATGAAGCACCTTCTGACAGAGCGCAAAATTTGCATCAACAACAAAGCGTCTCACAGTCTGCTCAACGCCCTGAGCCTTCAATAGTAACGCATGAAGGAGCAACACCCCTTGGACAACAAAGAGAAACAGATGTTCGTCCTCGCAAAACTGCCGCCCCAAAAGCGATGGCTTTTGCCAGCTAAACAGACATAAGTTTTCACGTTGAATCTAACGTCTTGGCGCAACACAGGAAAGAGGTGTTTGCGCCAAGAAAGAGAGAAAAATTGAAACAAAATTTATTTTTCTATCCCTTAACCCAAACACTGAGAAAATAATCTTTAGAGAATGATTATGATCTGAACCATAAGAGTCAAATCGTGCGAGACCATTCAGTTTCATATCCTCTCTCATAAAAGCAAATGAAAAAGCATAAAACAGAATAAAAACCAACGTACATTTTTAAATAGTATTTAAAAACAATATTGGAAGAGTTTGAAAGGAACATGTATGAAAAAAAGAAATCCCTCCCCTTTTATCACCGAAATGATGGAAAAATTTCAACAACAGGCTGAACAATCCCCTACCAGAACCCCTCCTTCCCAAGTTTCTCAAAGTTTGCCAAAAGCAACTGTAGAAAAACGCCCAGAAAATTTATCCCCCCACCCAAAAGTTGCTCCACCACCACCCCCTCGTATGAAAAGCTCAGTGCAAACCAACACAATGTCTCCTAACGCCAAAAACCAAGAGACGCCTCCCCCACAAAAAAAAGCAGCTCCACCAAAACCTCCGCGTGCAAAAGAGAGGCAACAACATAAACAAACAGTTCAAGAGTCCCCCTTCCTACAGACAAAAGTGGCTCCACCCCCTCCTCCACGCATGAGAGAAAAAACACAAACCGGCACAACAATCTACAACTCAAAAATCCAAGAAAACTCCTCTCCGCACACAAAAGCAGCTCCACAAAGACCTCCACGTGCAAAAGAGAGACAACAACATAAACCGACAGTTCAAGAGTCCCCCCCCCTACAGACAAAAGTGACTCCGCCCCCTCCTCCACGCATGAGAGAAAAAACACAAGCCGACGCAAAAATCCTCAACTCAAAAATCCAAGAACACTCCTCTCCGCACACAAAAGCAGCTCCACAAAGACCTCCACGCGCAAAAGATAAGCAACAAAACAAAACAACAGCTCAAGAGGGAGAACATCTCTATGCAACGCCTGCTCCGCCCCTTCCCCCACGCATGAGAGAAAGAGTACAAAATGGCACAAAAATCCAAAATCCTGAAACACACGAACCAAGTGTTAGACCCAAAACACTATCACATATGAAAGTCAGGCAGCAAAGCAGTTCATCATCACAAGACAGTGGAACATATGCCGTCCCGCCTTCAAGAAAACCGCACCGTATAGAAAACAGAAAACAAAGCGATACTGTCGTCCAAAAGCCTGCCTCTCCACACACAGCAATTGAACAACCAAAACCGTCTCACGAACAAAAACCATCTATTAATACAATGGAAAGAGAGCTATTGCTCGTAGCATATCAAGAAGAGATACGATTTTTGTGCAAAAAGGTTTATGGCGACCGACTTATTTTAGAAGAAAAAATAGCAGAAATTAAAGAAAACCCTGATATGGGAGAACAACTCTTATGGGATGTTACAGAACAGCCTAAGTCTATTTCTAAGCTTGCTGGTAGAAAAGTTCTTGGCATAAAAAATCATGCGCGCAAACAAGCTGAAGAAGCTCTTCCCACCCTATGTGCTGCCATTAACGGTTATGTGTATACTTCAAAATATACAAAAAGTGAAAATATTTTACAAGGTTCTCACACGGAACAACAACATCAGCGACAAGCACAAGAGGAAGAGCTAACAAATCAACATTTACAAAATCCGCTCAATTCAGAAAAGAAAATACAGCCTCTCTCAAATGAGGAAATTGCCCGCAGAGTTCAAAAAGATCCATCGGTTCAATATGGTCAAAGAGAGATCCAATATTGGTGCCAAATTGTTTATAAGGATCCATTTATTTTGCAATATAGAATAGAAGATATGCAAAAAATTCCAGAGATGGGAGAAGAGCTTGTATTTCAAATTGAAAAGGATTGTACATCTGTTTCTCCGCTTGCTGGTAGACAAGTCCTTGGCATAAAAAATGGAGCACGCAAAGCTGCTGAAGAAAATCTTCCTACTCTTTGTACCGCCATTAAGGATTATGCTGAAACTGTAAAACAGTTAAGAGAAGGCATTGTGCAAAACCATCAGGAAGAACAACAAAAACGTCATCAACCACCTACCGATCTCGATAAAAAGTTGCAACAGCAGCAAAGCTTATCGCAGTCCCCGAAGCTACCCGAATGCTCAACAGCAAAGCAACTTCAAGAAGTTGTAGAAACATCTAGGCAAGAAGAGAAATCGCCTATTCGACCGCACAGAGCCGAAACATCAAAAGCAATGGCTTTGTCGTGACAGTCTAATCATCGTTGGCTTTTCATCCAAAACTTTGGTGCAATTATCTTGCCAAGATTGCACCAAAGACGGTGTATGAAATACAGAAAATTTTGAATAAGACACCCCATTATTTTACAGAATTCATTGATAAAATTTCACGATAATACTTTATAAAAATTACAAACTTTAACTTTGTTCCATGCGAATAAGGTCAATTTTTTCAATCATTCAAATAGGCATTCTTCTTTGAAGAAAACACTATGAAAATAACATAAGGCAAAAAATGTAAACAAAAAAAATCAAAAAATAATGTTACCATTTGAAAGGAAATATGCATGAAAGAAAACACAGAACATTGTGCCTCCTCTACACAGGAAGAATTGCAAGAACAACACTCTGTAATTAATGCAGCCATTTCAAAGCAAATCAATGAAGAAGCGCAAAATTTTTTCTACCCCAATAGCAAAGTGCTTAAAAATAAATACCGCATCAAAGATAAAGAAATATTAAAAGAATGCTGTTCTAATGATGTAAAAAAAGAAATGATAAAACTGCACCAAGAACCTCTACCAGAGCAGTTTAATGCCTCTTATCTAAAATACCTTCATCAAGGACTCTTTTCCCGTGCATTTGAATGGGCCGGACAAACACGCGAAGAGCCTTTTACATTTGAAGATGGCACTGTTGCTTCTATGCCCATTTTGAAAAGAAAAGAATTTACAAAACCTTTTGCGATTGGCAGAAAAATACAGGAGGGACTAGAAAAGTTAGATAAAACGCTTGCTGAAAAGAATAATTTACAAGGCTTAACGCGCGAAGAATTCGTTGAACAAGCAGCTAGTATAATGATAGATTTGCACCACTTGCATCCTTTCAGAGAGGGCAATAGGCGCACAAAGAGACTGTTTGTTGAAAAACTCTCTCAAGCAGCAGGACATGAGCTAGATTTTTCTCTTGTGAGCAAAAAACGTAAAGACTTTGTCCGCGCCGCTGCCATGGAACATGGCAACCCAGAGCCTATGAAGCATCTGCTTGAAGATATCTCAAATCCAGAAAAATTGCTCCTCTTACGAGAATTCACCAACTCTATGAGAGAGCTTGGATTGGATGAAAAAAATTATCATCTCGCTGTCGTTGCAAAAGAAGGAGAAACCTATCATGGTACCTATAGAGGCAGTGGACCCAATGGCTTCATGCTTGATGCCAACGGGATTTTCATCTTGGGAAATAAAAAAGATCTCACCCCAGAGCAAATACAGACATTAAAAATCGGTGATGCCCTCTCCTTTACAGCACAAAAAGTTCAAAACCCAGAAAAAACCCAGCAAAAAACATTGCTTCCAGAAGAAAAAAGAGCCACTCTTAAAAACGATGAAATAACTGAAAAGAGCAAAGACAACGCATCCATTCAAACAAAGAAAAAAGAACAAGCCCATTTTTCACCGTGGATTGTCCCTCATGCTTTACATGACAGCGTTGAAGTTATGCCCCAAAGTTTGCAAGAACAAGAAAAAGAACAAATGGCACAACCAATTGCTCAATCGGCTTCCGCTATGAGGCAAATGCAAAAAGATTTTCAAAAAAACATTTTACAGAGCAGTAATACAGCGACAAATAATCCAATATCTGTCAAAATGACAAAGGAAACACGCTCTGATCATCAAGAAAGAACAAAACAGCCCCCAAAAAAAGCAATGGCATACTGGGATACTGGTACAAGAAAAACGGACACCGTCCCTCTCACCTTACAGGAGAAATTATCATCACCGCCTGAAACCGAAGAAAATAAGACAATACATCGTAATTTCTTTTACCCCAATAGTATCACCTTAAAGAATAAATATGGAATAAAAGACTATGGAAAATTAAAAGTGCAATGTGCCCATGATACAACAAAAGCAATCATTCATCTGCGCCAAGAAGCGCCACCACAAAAACTAACCTCCACATATCTCCAATATATTCATCACACCCTATTTAAAAATACTTTTGAATGGGCCGGACAAACACGCGAAAAACCATTTACATTTGAAGATGGTACCGTTGCTTATATGCCAATGATGAAAAAAGCTGGTATTTCTTTTGCCTCAGCAAAACAGATACAGGAGGGTCTAGAAAATTTAGATAAAATACTTGCAGAAACGAATAGTTTAAAAGGCTTAACCCGCGAAACATTTGTTGAACATGTCACTGAAATGTTGATACAGCTCAACTATACACATCCTTTCAGAGAAGGCAATGGACGCACGCAACGAATGTTTTTTGAAAAACTTGGGCAAGTTGCTGGCCACACACTCGACTTTTCTCTTGTAACAGAAAAACGTATGAATCTTGCCAGTATTGCATCGCTAAAACATAAAGATAAAGAAGAAATGAAACATCTGCTTGAAGATATCTCAAATCCAGAAAAAATACTTATTTTAAAAGAATTCATGGACAGTATGAAACATATCGGGCTTGAGAGTATTCATCATCATCTTATTATAACAGCAAAAGAAGGTCATACCTATAAAGGCTTTTACAGAGGCAGTGGACCCAATGGCTTTATGCTTGATGCTAACGGAATTTTCATCTTGGGAAATAAAAAAGATCTCACCCCAGAGCAAATACAGACATTAAAAATCGGTGACGCCCTCTCCTTTACAGCACCAAAAATTCAAAACCAGCAAGAAGTGCTTATCCCCGCACAAACAATAGCCCCCCTTACCAACAATGAAATTGCCACAAGGATAAAAAACAACGCATCCATTCAAGCAAGAAGAAAAGAAATAGAAACTTTGTGCCAAATCATTTATGGCAATCGTCATATTTTGCGGGAAAGAATTGAGATGATCCATGAAAATCATACTGAAGGAGAACAACTCACCTATCAAATTACCACCTCTCCCCAATCGATTTCTAAGCTTTCTGGTAGCAATGTATTTGGCATCAAAAACAACGCGCGCGCCCATGCTGAAGAAAATATTTTGCCCCTCTGTAGAGCCATTGATCGTTATATCAATATTTCTAAACAAACAGAAAGAGACATTCTCCATACCCATCATGTAAAACAAAGGCGGTGTGAACAGTCGGTAGAAATGCCTAAGGCTTGGATGAAAAATCTCCTTTCCTTGTCAAAAGCACAACAGCAAGAAACTTTATCAAACTCTCCTGAATTAAGGGGAGAGATAAGGACTTATATCAAAAAAATCAATGAGCGCTTATCTTCAAACGAGCATGAAGTTATAAAAGAAAATAATCCTGAAAGACTTGCGAAGAGTCTTGGCACATCAACCATCAAAGCAAAAGAGATTATGGAAATAGTCAAGCAGATAAAAGAGATAGAACCGCATATACAACCCATGTATTTTTATAACCATAAATTCGATGAGCGCTTAGCACCAAACCAGTATCAATCTATCCAGCATCAATCTATAAAGAAAAATAATGAAAAAAAATGTTCCAACACCCTTGATAAAGAAGCAATTAAAGTGCAAAAAATGACAGAAATCGTCAATCAGAGTCCCAAAAGACAAGAAAATATTCAACCTCACAAAACGGAGCACACAAAAGAAATGGCAATGAATATCTAAAAGGTTTATAAACTTTAACTTTTTTGCCCCCTCTGGTAAAAATGATAGCCTTTACCCCCCCCTCTGCCTTCATCGGCAAATCAATTGCGCCTCAACGAGAATGGAAACCATGAGAGAACAAATTGATCTTATTTCCTCAGATTTTATCCTCATCAACTGTGAAAAGAAACCTGAACAGGAAAAATGCTGTTGAAAGATCATGTCTTCCTATCCTCTTGTTTATGTAATCTCTAAAACGAAAAGGCAGCCAAATTTGGGGAGAATATAAAGCCGTAAAGATAAAAATAAATCACCAGCTTTACCATCACCTTTTAGCTCAGCCTTACGACTTTTTAAAACATCTAAAGCGCTGTTTTTTTAATAATGAATAAATAATGGAAATTGCGTATTGCTCCACGCTTTTATTTTATTTGCGTTCTTTAATAGGGTCACACCCCTCACATAAAACAGAACGGTATTGGGTTGCACTATTCACGACATCACACCATAAAGAGAAATTATCATTATATATCCCTACATATCCCTTCAAACTGTTATAATATCACTCGCATATTTCAGTTTGAAAAAGAAATTTTAATTATTTTATGGCAACAATAAAAATTTTAATGCAACAGTAAACAAGGAGCATAAAAAAGTCTTCAAGCACCATTGTTGACAGAAAGATAAACACCGTCGTAAAACGCTTTCAAAAAGTATCCTTGATTAGGATAGAGATCAGATTTTTACGATTTAAAACGCTTTATTTCTCCTGTCATCGCTTCTCTTTTACAACAAAGCTGATATATCTTTATGACATTGATTAAAAAAATTGCAACAGTTGCTTCCGGAACCCTCATGAGCCGTATTTTTGGCTTCGTACGCGAAATGCTTATGGCCGCAGCCCTAGGGACAGGTCCTGTTTCTGATGCCTTTAACGCTGCTTTTCGTTTTCCCAACACATTTCGTCGTTTTTTTGCTGAAGGTGCCTTTAACGCTGCTTTCATTCCTCTTTTTGCAAAAAAAATCACTGAAGAAGGTCACGAAACGGCATGCAAATTTGCAGAAGAAGTCTTTGGCGTTCTCTTTTCGCTGCTCTTACTGTTAACGATTGCGATGGAACTGAGTATGCCTTTTTTGGTACAAACCATTATTGCCCCAGGTTTTACCGAAGATGCAACAAAATTTAACGCTACAATTCACTTTACTGCAATCATGTTTCCCTATTTAACCTGCATGTCGCTTGCTGCCATGATGGGGGGCATGCTTAATGCGCTGCGACGCTATTTTATTGCCGCCATTGCCCCACTCTTTTTAAACATTATTTTGATTGGTGTGCTTGCCTATGCTTGGATCTATAAACTTGACGCTTGGCATATTGGCTTAAATCTCTCTTGGGGTGTATTGGCAGCAGGGCTTCTTCAGCTCACCTTAATTGCCCTTGCTTTGCGTCAAAGTGGAATGAAAATTTCCTTCCGCCAGCCCCATTTAAGTCCTAATGTTCGTAAGCTATTAACTTTAGCATTCCCAGCAGCCATCACAGGTGGCATCACGCAAATTAATTTGCTTATTAATACCAACATTGCTTCTAGTCAATCGGGTGCTGTCTCTTCTTTGATGTATGCTGATCGTCTTTATCAATTGCCTTTAGGCGTAATCGCCATTGCCGTTGCAACCGTTCTTTTACCAGAGTTAACACGTGCTTTGCGGAGCAAAAAGCATAAAGAAACCCACCATTTACAAAATCGCTCTATTGAATTAACATTGTTGTTAACACTTCCAGCATCCATCGCTTTTTTGCTGCTCTCCACTCCCATTGTCAGTTTGCTCTTTGAACGAGGACAATTTACCAGTCAATCAACACACCATGTTGCACAATTATTGGAGCTTTATGGACTAGGACTTCCAGCTTTTGTTCTTATTAAGGTCTTTATTCCTAATTTTTTTGCCCATGAAGATACCAAAACACCGATGATTTTTACAGGTATTTGCGTTTTCATCAATATCAGTCTCGCCTTAACATTATTTCCTATTCTATCTGCACGAGGCATTGTTATTGCTGAAATTACCTCTGGATGGGCCAACACCCTTTTGCTGTGGAGTGTCCTTATCAAACGCGGTTATTGGAAATACGACTTCCAACTGATAAAGCGAATATTATGTCTCATGATGGCAACTCTTTTGAGTGCACTAGCCCTCTATTACGGATTGAATGTGTTTGTTTTTTTGTCTTTTCCTTTATCCTCACAAGCATCATTTTTCTTGCGCGCGATCACCTTAGCTGGGATCATGATTGGCATATTTTTGATCTATTTTAGTGCCTATTTTTTATTCAACACCCGTTCCTTTTTTCACACGCTTAAAAATTTGAAAAAACGCTCATAATATCTATACTTTGTCAAAAACAATAAAATGAATAACCTTAATTGAAGAAAGAGCACTCCTATGGATACCTTCACACCACTTGTCTTTTCCGGCGTACAACCGAGTGGTCATTTACATCTTGGCAATTATCTTGGAGCCATTCAGCGTTGGGTTGAACTGCAAAACTCTCATCACTGCCTCTATTGTGTTGTGGATATGCATGCGCTCACAATCAACCCAGATCCCCTTACTTTACGCGAATCCACCAGAACAGTGACAGCAGCCTTTTTAGCCGCCGGTATCGATCCTCAAAAACACATTATTTTTAACCAATCACGTGTTTTTCAACATGCTGAACTCGCCTGGATTTTTAATTGTGTTGCCCGTATCGGCTGGCTTCAACGCATGACACAATTTAAAGATAAAGCGGGAAAAGATCGCGAAAAAGCATCCATCGGGCTTTTTGCCTATCCCACTTTGATGGCTGCTGATATTTTAGTCTATCGAGCAACGCATGTTCCAGTAGGCGAAGATCAAAAACAGCATGTTGAACTCACACGCGATATTGCACAAAAATTTAACAACGACTATGCACAGCGTATTGCCGAATTAAATTTTGGTATCTCTATGCAAACAGATGAAGAAAAAAGACAAGGCTTTTTTCCCCTCCCAGAGGCGCTTATTGGAACAACAGCCACACGCGTTATGTCTTTGCGCGATGGGACAAAAAAAATGTCAAAATCAGATCCTTCAGATTTTTCACGCATTAATTTGACCGATGACGCTGATCTTATCGCAAAAAAAATACGCAAAGCCAAAACGGATTCAGCTCCACTTCCCGATACCCTTGCCGCTTTAAAAGAACGACCAGAAGTAGATAACCTGCTTGGTATTTATGCCGCCTTTGCCAAAGTTAGCAAAGAAAAGATTCTTTTAGAATTTTCTGGTCAACAATTTTCCCATTTTAAAACAGCTCTAGCCGACCTTGTTATCCATAAGCTTGCCCCTATAACAGAAGAATTACGTCGCCTTCATCAAGAAAGCGGTTATATCGACTCTGTTTTGCATGATGGCGCTAAACGTGCTAGTATGCTCGCAGAAGAAAATATGAAAAAAATTCGTGAAATTATTGGATTTTTGCACAATACATAAAAATAATAAAACTAAAAACTGTAGAGAGCAAAAAAATCGTTTGTACAAAATAGAGAAAGTGCATGATTTCCAAACCCCAAAATCCGAAAAAAGAACCAAAGAAAAAAAACTTAGTTATTATCGATGAAACACCAGAGTGTCGGCGTGCCGTTGCGTTTGCCGCACAGCATGCCCAAAATACCAGTAGAACATTGGTATTACTTTGTGTCGTTGATAGTGTAGAATTTCAACATTTTCTGGGTGTAAACAACGTTATGCGTACAGAATCAAAGCAAAGTGCTCATAAAATATTAGGAGACATTGCCAGTGAAGTCCGCACCACCCATGCGCTTGAAACAGAAATAGTAGTGCGTGAAGGAAAAAAAATTGATGAGATTTCCAAACTGGTCGACGAAGATAAAAGGATTGCACTAATTGTTTTAGCAGCCAGTGGACATACAGAAGGACCAGGACCCCTTGTTCAATTAATCGGGAATAAAGGAACAGCTTTTTCAATCCCTGTCATTGTTATTCCTAGCAATCTTGCCGATGAAGATATTAGATCTATTGCCTAAAAAATATAATATTCTACAACGTAAGATCTTCCCAAGCCTTCATTATAAAAGGAGAATCTATGTTTATTCAAACTGAAACCACCCCAAACCCTGCAACTCTTAAATTCTTGCCAGGACGCGTGGTTCTTTCTGAGGGCGTATTAGAATTTCGTGACCGTGAAGAAGCAGCTAAAAACTCACCTTTGGCGGCTAAACTGTTTAATATTCCCAATATCAATGGTGTTTTTTTAGGCTATGATTTTATCACCGTAAGCAAAAAAGAAGGAGCATGGCAACATCTCAAGCCCGTCATTTTAGGCACAATTATGGAACATTTTCTATCCAATGAGCCAGTGATCACCACCAACGCTACAACACAAGCACAAACCCATGCCCTTAACGAAGAATTTTATGACGAAAAAGATGCTGATATTGTCTTAACCATTAAAGAGCTCCTTGAAACGCGTATCCGCCCCGCAGTTGCCAATGATGGTGGAGATATTACTTTTCGCGGATTTGAAAATGGTATTGTTTATCTCAATATGCGCGGCTCCTGCGCTGGATGTCCCTCTTCAACAGCAACTCTCAAACATGGTATTGAAAATCTTTTACGTCATTTTATCCCTGAAGTTTTAGGCGTTGAAGCCATGCCACAATAAATCACAATAAATATTGACCTCAATAGGTAAAATAACCACACCGATTGCCCCTCTTCAACAGCGCTCAAACATGGAATGTAAAGATCTTACGTCATTTTATTCCTGAAATTTTAGAAGTAAGCTATGCAGCCATAAAAATAGAGTACTGTTAAAAAAATCTGTCCAATAATGATACCTTCACCCACCTTTCACCTCCACATATACCTTAAAAAGCTTTCAAAGCTCCCTTTAGGAAACATACGTTGTTTCAACAAACCAATTTACGTACACAGAAGTACAACGCATGAGCGTACATTTTAAATTTATTTTATCTCATAATCTTGTCATGCAATTTTAATCAAGAAAACACGACCTCGTTACAAAAAAGCCCCCAAAAAAAGAAAACATTGCAAGATAGAGTGCCCATTTGCTTCATCTTTCTCAGCTCTCCAAACGACAAATCACGCAAAATACTTCTTGTAGCAAGCCGGCACCATCATCATATCTGCCAGCCCCCAATGTTGCGATAGCCCTTGGCACTTAAGACGATTCAATAGCCCTTGGCACTTAAGACGATTCATAAGAGTCATTTTTAATCCTTTCTTGTACAGTTTTTACCCACACGCCAGCCCCGCTTGTGGTATGCAAGCAAGTGATTTTAATTGATTTAACATGGAACAGATTTGAAATGAGAGAATCCCACGTTATTCGGGGTTCTAATTCAATATGAATAATGCTAATTTATTATTATAAATCAATATGTTGTAGCAGCAAGTTGACAAAGATCACATTTTGCAACTTGAATGAGAATTCTGACATTCTTCTTATTTCAATTCTGTTTATGTTGCACCAATAAAAATCGTCCGCTTACACAGCACAAACTGGATAATAACAAAAACTATTTTTAATAGCGCTTATGCACACTTTTATAAGAGACTGTTGCAGAACTAAGAGCTGGAAAATGAATGACTGTACGACCTTGTCAAGATCATAGCGTCCTTTTTCCATTCTTAAAATCAAGAATTCCCCCCCTATCATTTTCAATCTCATTTCCATAAATATGACGAAAAAGGTGTAACTACCCATAAAAAATAAATACATCGAAGCCAGATCTATTATGGTTGTTTGAGAAATTATCTGATAAAAAGAAAGAATATTTTTTCAATTCAGCAGGAATAAGTTTGTCTACTTTACGGCGTTGTTCTTCTCATAAAGCGCATACTTTTATTGTTGCTTGTGAGTCAATATCCAGTCCCCTCATAACCGCATATTAAAAGAAAAGAAAGAGTCGCTATTTCTCTGCGATACATGGCTTTGCAATAAAGGAAAACATATTGCTTCTATCTGATTGGTGTAATCTATGAAACAAGAAAAGAAGCCCATTGGAGAAAAATATGCCCAATTAGAGAAGAATGTAAAAATAGGAAACCAATGAAATGCAAAAACAATTGCAAGAAAATAAATGCCTAAACTTTTTTCACAAACTCCGACTTTAAACTCATCTGACCAATCCCTGGAATTTTGCAATCGATATTATGATCCCCATCCACCAAGCGAATATTCTTTACCTTCGTCCCCCCTTTTAAAACAGATGAAGCGCCTTTTACTTTCAGATCTTTTATCACCATAACGGTATCTCCGTTTGTTAAAATCTGACTATTGGCATCATAAACAGTATTGACAAGAACCGTATCATCGTTTTTTTGTGGCCATTCATGTGCGCATTCAGGACACACAAAATTTTCACCATCTTCATAAGTATAAAGACAATCACAACGAGGACATTTGGGATATTGGGTCATAAATTCCCCTTATTAAAAGAAAAATCATTCATTATGACTGGTCATAAAGCAAGAAGTGCTTATTGTCCATTATTTTAGAAAAATGTTTCCCTTTGTTTCAATCCTCATCTGTCAACAGTGTTTATGAATGCCCTCATCACATACCATACATGGGTTTATAAAAATGATTGATCATTATACAACTCAAATGAGTCCCCGCATATCATAAAATTTACGCATTTCATTCTCTCTAATAAATTAATCAAAATCATTTTCTTATACATCACCAATGCAATTAACGAATGGATAAAAAAACAATTAGAAAAGGAACATCTCTGAATAAAACGTTCTCAAAGAGCTAAAAACTATTGCAGCATTGAGAAACAAGAAAATGATGTCCCCAACTTAACCTTTTATTTAAGTAAAGATAACAGTCATAATGTTAGAGAACAGACTGATTTATGATCATAGTCAATGGTTTTGTATATTGAATGAGAGCCGATAAATAAGCTGAGATTCTCTCAACCCCTTTTACATTGAAACAACCAAAACCTTTTGCATGTTACAAGTAGGAAAAGCCGTGTAAAACGATTATCCAAAATACTAAATACTCTCAAATATAAGAGCCAACATTGAAAGCGGGCAAAGTGAATAATGGTGCCGTCTTACTCTCTCATAAGCGTAAAAATGGTGCTGCTCAATGAAGGGACGGTTATCCCTTTCAAAGCAACACGCATAAGATGCGTTTTTAGTGTCTTGAGAGAGAAGATTCTTTAAAACAAACATATGAAATGTGCAACAATGATCGTATTTTGTTTTGTATGAGAAACATTCCCCTATTAAACAAAAATTTCTATCAAGCCATTGAGCAAACCCATTGGACATAAATGCTCCGATTATGCTCGATTATAATTTCCTACAGCATTTAGTTTTAAGAATCCGGCAGTTTTAGGAATCCGATTGATATGTAAGAGAGGAAAAAACAAAGAGAGCTTGAAAATGGAAGATCTCCCTTATGCACATAAAATCACGCCCCTAAAATCACACCCATGTGATCAATCATCATACCTTTACAAAAAAACATTCCAATGATCTTAGGTGATAATATCAGGGTGATCTCTCCCCAATGCTTGTTGTATATTTAACAGTTTTAATGCCACCTGTTGCAAAGGTTTAAGAACGTCTTGCGGATTAAAATTGTGTTTGCGCGGATCACTTTCATATTGTTCAAAATAAAGCCGTAAAGTAGCACCTAGCGTCCCTGTTCCCGACAAACGAACCACCAACCGTGCGCCATTCTCGAAAAAAATACGGATACCTTGCTGCGTACTAACGCTCTGATCAACGGGATCATGATATGTAAAATCATCTGCTTTTTTAACGAAAAATCCAGCAATTTCAGTTCCTGCATGTGGTAAGTGCGCACGCAAATGCTCTATAATTTCCAAAGCTTTGTCTGCTTCGACTTCTTCATAATCATGCCGTAACGTGTAAAAACGCCCATAGGTGTGCCAATGCTGTTGAACAATTTGTGCGACAGTTTTTTCTGTTACCGCTAAAAGATTTAACCAAAATAATACAGCCCATAAACCATCTTTTTCGCGGATGTGATGAGAGCCCGTTCCAAAGCTTTCTTCACCACAAAAGGTTACTTTTCCCGCATCCAAAAGGGTTCCAAAAAACTTCCATCCCGTTGGCGTTTCAAAAAAGTTTAGTCCTTTTTTTTCCGCAACCAGATCAGCAGCACGCCCCGTCGGCATAGAACGTGCTATCCCCACCACGCCTTTCCGATATCCTTTAATGAGGTGTGCATGTTCAGCCATAATAGCCAAAGAATCCGAAGGCGAGACAAATTGTTGACGACCAATAATGAGGTTACGATCTCCATCACCATCAGAGGCTGCGCCAAGATCTGGTCCTTTCTCTGACATCAATAAATCATAAAGAGCCTTGGCATAAACCAAATTGGGATCTGGATGACAGCCTCCAAAATCTGGCAAAGGAATACCATTAACCACCGTCCCTTCAGAAAATCCTAAACATTTTTCAAAAATTTCATGAGCATAAGGCCCTGTTACCGCATGCATGGCATCAAACCGTAAAGTAAGACCTCGATCAACGGCCTTGGCAATACAGTCGAAATCAAAAAGCTCCTGCATCAAAGCAACATAATCAGCGACAGGATCGATAATATCAATCCGCATGGCTCCCATAAAGATCGTACCTTGCCTATCTAAATCAATATCTGGTGCTTCAAGAATTTTATAAAAAGAAAGACGTTGCGATGTTGCAAAAATAGCATCACATAAAGAATTAGGAGCTGGTCCCCCATTGGAAATATTATATTTAATACCACAATCTCCTTCTGGACCACCAGGATTATGGCTTGCAGAAAGAATAAGTCCACCATGGGCATGAGTTTTACGAATAAGATGCGAAACGGCAGGTGTAGAAAGAATACCGCCCCTTCCCATTTTAATAAGAGAGACACCATGCGCCGCTGCCATCTTCAACACAATCTGAAGGAGAGTACGATTAAAAGTGCGCCCATCCCCCCCAAGAATCAACATTTTTCCTTCAAGAGGCCCAATGTTATTAAAAAGAGACTGTATAAAGTTTTCTACATAATGGGGTTGTTGAAAAACAGACACTTTTTTGCGCAAACCAGACGTTCCCGGTTTTTGCCCCTCAAAAGCCGTAGTCAAAACTGTCTTTATGGTCATATTCATACCTTTATATTCTTTCCTATAATTTTAAGGTGAAGAGTATCCAAAGTCGACCATTAATTCTACTTGACGGAAGTGTGAAATATTTGCACACTCACCAGAAGTAAGAATTTTTAAAGAAGCCCTTTTATTTAAAACGCTTTTTGCCATATGTTTTTAAATACGAAGGCTGTTTTAAAACAAAATTTTCGTAAAAGAATACAGGAGCATCATGATGATGAAAAAAACAGTTCCCAATGTAACATTCCACACACGCGTACGCGATGAATCAGTGGATGGAGACAATCCTTATCGGTGGCAAGAAGTTAACAGCGATGCTTACTTTAAAGGAAAGCGTGTTATTCTTTTTTCTCTTCCTGGAGCTTTTACCCCTACTTGCTCAACCTTTCAGCTGCCTGATTTTGAAAAACTCTATGATGAATTTAAACAAGCGGGTATTGATGAAATTTATTGTCTTTCCGTCAATGATGCTTTTGTCATGAATGCTTGGGGAAAAGCACAAAATATCAAAAACGTGAAATTAATTCCCGATGGCTCTGGTGAATTCACGCGCAAAATGGGTATGCTGGTTGCAAAAGACAATGTTGGTTTCGGCATGCGATCATGGCGCTATGCAGCTGTTATTAATGATGGTGTGGTTGAACAATGGTTCGAAGAAACAGGTTTTTCAGATAATTGTGCAACAGATCCTTACGAAGTTTCTTCACCACAAAATGTTTTAAAAGCCTTGAAAAGCTAATTCCCCCAATCGTCTATTTAAACAAAATTTTACGACACAAATCTCCCTCCTCAGGAAATTTGTGTCGTTTACTTTTTGCAACCTCTATTCGTGAAAGCAGACACGATAAGTTGATTGTGCGCCTTCAGTGAGAAAATATTCCAACAATAATTTTTCAATAAATCTTTCATGTTTTAACGGCTTTGCAAAAGCTTGGAAAATTGCCGATGAAAAATCCCGTTGTGGGACTAAAAAATCAAAGAGTTAACAGCTGTTGCACGCTATCAAAAAATGAGGATGCAATTGCCAAATGCGCAAATTCATGCAAAACTCTCTCGGAAACATCAAGGATTAACATATAGATAAACTATGCAAAATCAACGCTCAGCTCCTCATATTGAGAAAACCTTTATGTTGAAAATGGTTTGATTTATAGAGATAATTTATAATTTTGCATATTGAATGTGAAAGCTGAATATCATAAGAGTGTCTCATTTTATCCCTTCTTATATTGCAACCATCAAAACCATTTTCTTGCCCACGACATGTGGGATTGGCATATGAATAAACGATTAAAAAGAGTGGAAATGCTTCTCGTAAATGCTTTCAAAGGCGAAAGCTGTGAACATCAAGACTGCAAGGTTCACAAAAGCATCAAGAGGGAAAATACAGATCAAACATTTGTTTGAAGAGGCGCACAGTTCAAATTAACTTATGTCTCATAAAAAGAAGCAAATATGGTATAAAAACTGCTCTGCATAAAGAACCGTTTATAAAGAAGATTCAATCAAAAAAATCCCGCAAACATTCCAATTCACATACCATAAACAGACTCATTACTGTTCTCATAGCCATTTATTCTAAGCTTTTATTTTTCTCTAAGAGAAAAACGGTTAAAGAAGTTGTTTATTCGGGTATTCTACCGTAAAGTGTGCTTCTATCTCTTCCTCTTCATCAAACTCAAAATCTTCATCACATTCAGGAAGACCAAAAATATCTGGATTGATGAAATAACAATCTTTTTTTGTCCCCTTCGCTACAATTTTATTTGTTTCTAATTCTTTGATACCTTCTTTAAAACTTTCAAAATTAAGATATTCTGGTTCTTGAATTGAAAGATCGCAAGTCAAAAATTCTTCAAGAATATCATGATCCAATGTTATCTGATCAAACCATAAATCCACATCATCCCCCTCATCTAACATTTTCCCTACCTGCCACAACATCACAAAAAATGCTTTCATACCACTAAATGATAGCCCAAAAATCATACGCCGACACGACGAGGCGCCTGAAAAGGTAATTTGCGGAAGATCTTCAAATCCGAAATTTGAAGGAGGAAGTTTAAATGATTTTCCAATATTCTCAGGTCTTTCAAGAATAAAGGGATTTCGTTCATAGAGCAGAGTAAAATCATATTGGACCATTTTCATTTCTCCGTTAAAGAATTGACTTTATGAAAAATGCATATTATTAGTAAGTTACCATTATGGCAGCTTACAATTCATCCAAACATGCTCCTGTAAAAAATTGTTCGATTTAAGTCATTCCATTGTTTTTTGAAGCTTAAAAAGTCTTTTAGGATAAAACGCTCTAGTTCTCCCTCCTTTTGCAATAAGGCTAGATTTTGTAATGTCCAAGAAGAGAACATCAAAGGATTTGATACTCATAGATGAGAATTCAAAGATGAAGCCAATATGAACTTGTCAATATTTTTATAAACTTTTGCAGAAGCTTTACGTGAAACCCTTTAATTTTCTCAGAGTTTTTGTTCGTTACAATTTTTTTTGCTCATTTTAACGCATTATCATCGCATCCTCAGAAGGGCACGTTTTATAGCAAATAGCGCTTATTTATCTCTTAAAAAATCTCTCTTTTATGCCGCACGCACTTCAAAACCCCGCTTTTGAACGCGTGCACCAACACGTATAAACGAGCAAAGCACAAATTTTAAAAATTGAATTTCAAATTTCCAAAATATTTCAAACAAGCACTTCGATAAAGACCTTTACCATTATCATTTTTGGGCGGCTAAAATATCCTGTACTGTTTTGACCAATTGTTCTTCATCAACCGTCACTTGTGCTGGTCGACTTTCACGCCATGTTTGATTATCCTTAATTTCATGAGACAAACGCGCCCCTTCAATCAAATCTTTAATCTGTATTTTTCCGCTCTCACGTTCTTGTGAGCCTTGGATAACCACACAAGGCGCTTGGCGTCGATCTGCATATTTCATCTGCGCTTTTATCCCCGATGCCCCCAAATAGAGCTCAGCACGAATTCCCGCACCACGCAACTGCATCACCATTTTTTGATAACCAGCAACCGCCTCTGGCTCTTTATCCATCATCAGCACCACAACCGGCCCTGTTGTCTCCTTCATAGGCAACTTTCCAAGATTTTGCAAAGCAGCGATCAAGCGTGAGACCCCGATTGAAAAACCTGTTGCTGGAATGTTTTCACCACGAAAGCGTGCCACCAATCCATCATAGCGCCCACCACCACCAACGGAGCCAAAAACAACTTTCAGCCCATCATCATTGAAAACATCAAACAGCAACGTAGCCTCAAAGACAGGACCTGTATAATAATCCAGTCCACGCACCACCGATGGATCAATCTTGATACGATTCTGAAAGCCATTTGCGGCAAAAATTGCTTGCATTTCCTCAAGCTCACAAATTCCCTCACGCCCTTGAACATGATCACCAACCACTTCTTTAAGAGCCTCAAGCGTTTCTTCTGCTGTTTCAGCTCCAGCAGCAGTTAAGGTAAGAATACACTCAATCTCTTTATCCTTAAGCTCCGCCCCTTTTGTAAAGTCACCACTTTCATCCAAACGCCCTTTTCCCAAAAGCAAACGCACCCCTTCAGAACCAAATTTATCCAGCTTATCAATTGCTCTTAAGATAGTTAAGCGCTTTTCAGCCTGCTCATTTCCCCCCAAACCAATTTTCTCTAAAACACAATCGAGAATTTTTCGGTTGTTCAGACGAATGGCATATTCATGATGCTGAAACCCTAGTTTTTCCAAACTATCGGCTGCCATCATACAAATTTCGGCATCAGCTGCTACCGTTGGTGTTCCAACAATATCCGCATCAAACTGCATAAATTGCCGAAACCGCCCTGGACCTGGTTTTTCATTGCGAAAAACAAAGCCAAGACGATAACTGCGATAAGGCTTTGGCAAAACTTCAAAATTCTCGGCAAAATAACGAGCAAGAGGCGCGGTAAGATCATAGCGCAAAGACATCCATTGCTCATCATCATCTTGTAGCGAAAAAACGCCCGCATTTGGACGATCTGAATCCGGTAAAAACTTACCCAGCACATCTGTATATTCAAAAATTGGTGTTTCCAGTGCTTCAAAACCATAAAGTTCATAAACTTCACGAATTTGCGCAATCATTGTTTCAGTTGCATACAACTGTGCACTTGTACGATCAACAAAACCCCGGGGTAAACGGGCTTTGGTTTTTTCTTGTTTTGATAACATATTTTTCTCTAACAACAATATATATTCACCGATAACGTGTGTCTATCTTATAGAAACAAACGCTGCAATAACTTTATCAACTGGAAACTGGTAACAATATACATAAGCTTTTGCTTTTAAAAGATGCAAACCTTTACCCTTAAGGCAATCTACTGAAAATATTTGCATTTTCAATAGGAACATAGCCCCCCGCTCAACATGAAATGCCCGCTTAACATTCAATGAAAAGACATCTGTGCTTGTTGAAAGAAACCTCAAAGCGACTGTTGATTCTGGATAAATCGGAAGCATCCCCCTCAAAAGCCCTCCCTTTCAGAATTCTTCAGATTTATTACAGATGCAAAAATCCTCAAGACATCAGTGTGCTTTGCGCTTGTTCTGCAAAATGATTGATAACATTTTTTAAATCAACAATATTTCGTCCAGCATCTGTAATAGAGCGTGATACAGAGGGAATAACATTCTGCCAAAGTCTTTGTGGAAATTGATTTGCTAGTTGTGTCATTGTTCCACCTTGAGCGCCAATACCCGGAACGAGAAACAGACTATTTTTCAACTGCTCGATTGTGTCTTTTGATTCAGATCCTAATGTCGCTCCTATAACCGCACCTATGGGGCCAATATTATGATAAATAACCGAAGACTGACTATTATAATCACAAATACACTGTGCAAGATGAAGAGAGAGTGTCTGATCACCAATAAGCGCATTTCGTATTTGTTTCCCCTCTGGATTAGAAGACTGAACAACCACAAAAACCCCTGCTCCTGTTTCTTCTGCAACCTTTATCAGAGGAATAAGAGCATCAAAACCCAAAAAAGGATTAACTGTCATGGCATCCACCTTGAACGCACTACTTGGACCAAGCCAAGCCTTACCATAGGCTTCAGCAGTAGAGCCAATATCCCCCCTTTTTGCATCCGCCAGAACCAATATACCTTGTTCGTGTGCATTTTCAATCAGTTCTTTGAGAGCTTGAAGACCTTCCACACCATATAATTCAAAAAATGCGACTTGCGGCTTTATAATACCCACTTTACCAACAACTGCTGTTAAGAGAATATCACAAAAATCTTTTAGACCTTTATAATCAAAGCTTAGTTTCCACGATTGCAAAACTTTATGGCTCGGATCAAAGCCAATACAAAGAGGTCCATAGATTTCACGATTTTTAAAAAAAGTTGAACGAAACATTTTATATCCTAACAAGATCTCTCTTTAAACTTTTTGATACAATCAAAAAGAAAAGCATTTGTCAAAAGAATACAATAGCGAAAACACAAAGAAAGATCTCTCTATACAAAATGTGCTTTTATTTATGAAACATAAATATATTCCCATTTGTAACGCTTATCATATGTTTATCAACAAAAACATTGTCATGAGATAAAAATTCAAATTTATGAAAGAATATAAACAAAACAGCATCTATATTATAATGACCTCATAAAGCCCTATAGACATGCCTTGTCGTTTTCACCCCCCTTTTTTATGATCAACAAAAACTCTCTATGAACGCGCTTTAAACAAAAGTTTCAAAAGAAAATGCCCCATCATGATGATCTCGATCTTAACTTTAGATCTTTCCTATTCCTTTTGGCGCATATCTATCCCTTTTGGAACATAATTAGCAAAAAGGCATTGTATCTCCAGCATATTCAAGGAGATAAAACATGGAAACTCGCATTC
>NZ_JBHIMS010000021.1:0-1611 GCF_042194285.1 Bartonella sp. MM97QHHN
TATCCAAGCTTTCACTTGCGCCTTGGTACTGTAATCAACTTTCTCAGGTATCTCATGATACTGACCACCGTCAAATTCTTCGTATTCTCTTGATCCATCTTCGTATTCATAGAGATTGTAAAAATACTCAGCTACCCCTAATCCCCATGGGGCATGCCCCACCGCCGTTGCAACGAACTTTTTTCCCCCCTTCTGTTTACGTTTTTTTAAAAACATCCGGTTTAATATCCCCTATCTAAATCCATAACTTTACCAATGGGTTTATTTGCCTCAAAATGGACCGTACAGAAGCGTTTTTAATTTCAATGTGGTTTTTATCACAAAATCTTTAAATCGCTCTGTACGGTGCCTTTCTGTCAATTTAAACGCATATCTATTCTCAAAATCATCAGCAAACTTCACTACTTTGCTGTTTATCCTTCAATGCTTTTAAATACGATTTCATGACTGATGCTCCCGAAAAAAGCTCTGCTTTCAAATTTCTGCAATACTCTGCAAGCTCTGCTCCTGTTGGCATAAAGGTTTTCGATAATCCTTTTGCTTTTCCGCATATGATATCCTTAACAGCCTGCTTTAGAGCGTATTCTGAAGCATCTGATAAGGCTATGCTGTAATTTAAAGCGATAACATTAGGGTCTATATTTGCCGGTATTTTTAAACCAGAAAGCAAATAAGCAGCCGCCTCGATATGTTCAACCGTAACTTTCCGTGAAAGCAGTGCTTGTAAGCGATTACAGTCTTGCAAAACTTGCGCTTTCTCCTCCAGCGTCAACGGCTTTCCATGCATAGAGGTTGGAGGATACACACTCCGGTCCACTCTCTTGGCAAGTGCTTGCAAATGAACTGATAGCCTCTGTATCTCTGCTGCATTCTGATCCATAAGAATCGCTAGTGGTGATTGCTGATTTGAGTGTACTGAAGCTTTGTGAAAGGCTGTTTGTGAAGTTATTTGTTGAGAGCTTATAGCGTTCGTTTGCATATCGTTTCTCCTGTTCTAATTTCTTGGCGAGCGTTCCATTCTGGTTAATAATCCAACCACACCAAGCACTTTGCCAATCGCGATTGTTTGCATTTCGACATGGGTTGGCTTTCCAATGAAGTTTAAATCTTTCGAATTCTAATAACGCCTCATCATGCGTTAAGCCTTTATCGATTGCGTATTGCAAATCAGGTTCAAAATCTTCTGGTACGCTTCCAAGTTCTTTTTTCCCCTTACTTCGCTTGGCTTTTTTAGGAACGTTTTCTTGCTCGTGAATGGGAGGTTGGTTGTCTGATGATGTTGCGATTTGATTTGGTTCGCTTTCAATCGCATCAACCTCGATTGGCTCTTCAATCAAATCGATTGTTTCTAAATCTTCAAAATCAATTTCTTTTTTTAATAAAACGTTAGTTTTATTTTTTTTATATATGTTAATGTTAATGTTATTGTACCCTCTTGAAGAATCTTGAAGACATCTTGAAGAATCTTCAAGACTTCTTAAAGAATCTTGAGGCTTTCTTAAAGAATCTTCTTGATTTTTATGTTTCCTCGTATTGGCGGCTTTTGCTGCTCTTTCTGCAAACTTATTTAAAGTTTCGTCTGAATTTTTTAATTCTTCTTCAACATCTGAA